>CAYZDF010000056.1:0-18755 GCA_964477085.1 uncultured Gracilibacteraceae bacterium
GGCCGAAGGCCCTATTTCCCACACCTCATACCGCTTACCGCTTACCTGTTTAACCAACTACCTGTTTCCATGCTCCATGCTCCATGCTCCATGCATGACTTATCTTAGCCCTTTGTTACCTGCTTCCTATATATTATCTCCGGCAAAATGATTAGCGATTCAATATTGGTTTCCGTATTTCTCCAGTAAATTAAAAAGTTGACACTGGCGGCAACGGGTGAATAGCCTTGTTCCCTCAGCGGAGCCATCTTATCTATGAACTTTTTAGAGTACTTCAGCACCGTTTTTCCCTTTTCATTGTCGCAGCCTTCATCATTTGGAACCAGTCTTTCACCTGAAACTAACTTTAGAATCCGGTACTGGATCGATTCAAAATACCCAAGATGTACGTCCTCGTAAGTTAAATGAACTGTCAGTTCATCGGGTGGGAGGTAGGCTCGCTTGTCGGTCTGATAGTCTGCATCATTTACCTTCACTCTCTCCAGAAAACTATTGTTATGGTATATCCAGAGATTCTGTTTTGCCCTGGTAATGGCAACATACAGCAACCTCTTGTTGTCGTCATCTGATAAATTGAAGTCCTTGAGCATAAGGAACAGGTTGTCGTACTCCCTTCCTTTTGCCTTATGGATGGTTGATACCAGAACCTTTTCCCCCTCTCTTTTTATGAAGTCCTCAAGCTTTGATTCACGGATAAACATCTCCAGATCCGACAAATACTTTGCCTTAGGGTTGATGGATTCAAACTCCCTGATCAGGGTGGTACATACTTCCAGCTTATTGCTCCGGGCGAACTTCTCTGAAAGTATCTTCTTGCTTCTGGCCCATTCGTCATTGCTTATAAGGGGCGATTCGCATTCTTTCTTAAGTGTATCATGGAAGAACCTTAACTCCAGGAGATTGTACAGATTGAAGCCATCATTGGTTTGCACAAGTCTGGCCGGAATATCGTTCTTCAGCAGAATACCCGTTATATTCTGGGCTTCCTTGTTTCTTCGTGTCAGAACGCAGGTGGTTCCTGATAAATCAGTTTTTGATACCTTGTTTGCGAGGGGAACCTCAATATTATCGCTGGAATGACTTACCATCTTCAGTATTCCCGGATCAGCGGGTTTAGGTTCAATGGGCCATGTCTTGAGCCGGTGGCTAATAGTGTCGGCTATTATGTTTGACAGCTCAACTATATTGGGTCTGCTCCTGAAGTTGTAGTTTAATTCATACCTCTTTGCCTCGGGTTCCTCCATGAACTTTTTCATAAAGGCCGAATCAGAACCCCTGAAAGTGAAAATGTTCTGATCGTCGTCTCCCACGAGTACTACCCTCATATCTTCGTTTTCGGCCATCAATGCCTTAATCAGATCGTATTCGTCAGGGGCTATGTCCTGTGCCTCATCAACAACCAGCACCATCTTTGCTATTCGCGATGACTCAACATCGCCGTTTCTGATTCTTTCAACAGCCCTTTGAATAATGTTGTCGGATTTATCGAGGGAACCTACCTTGCCTAACAGGTCGAAGCAATATGAGTGGAATGTCTTTATCTCAACGAAATTTGCGGCATTTCCATAGAGTTCAAGCAGCCTTCTCTTGAATTCGGTCGCTGCTGCCCGTGAGAAAGTAAGCATCAGCAACTGCTCATGTTTTATCTCCTCCATCAGCAGGAGGGAGGCGAGTTTGTGAACCAGCACCTTTGTCTTACCGCTACCGGGACCGGCAGCCACCACAATGACTTTGTTGTCATTGTCCTTAATGATATTCAACTGGCTCGCAGTCAGGGAACCAAAAAGCTGGTTGAATTTCGAGGGAGTCAGGGTTCTGGATATATCCTTAACACGGTCACCTTTGAAGTATTTCCTGAGGAATGAGCTGTAGTTCAGCTTGAAGTAATCTTCAGTAAACTGCAGTGCGCTCTTGTAATCTTCAATCAGCATCTTTGCATACTCGCCGACTATATGAATCTGTTGTACCTTATTCTTGTAGAACTCCTCAAGCTTCTTGTAGTCTTCTCTTGTGTATTGCGACCTGACGTTATCGTCAAGCTTCTCAATGGATAATCTGTTATAAACAACAAGGAAACCACCCTCTATCCTTATCGCCTCAATCCTTGACAGGAAGAAAAGAGCATCCTCAATGTCGTCTGTGGTAATCTGGAATTTGAATAGTTCCAGTCCTGTTTCATACGCCTCTTTCAATTCTAATACCGAGAATTCCACAAGAGTCTCCGCTAATTGGCTGTCGGCTACCTCACTCTTGCTGAACAGGTAATTAATTATAAACCTGGCAAGTGCGTGTTTCTTCTTAAGCTTTTCAGAAAGTTCTGCCTTAGCTTCCTGGCATCGGATGGCAATATGATGCTTTGAATAATCACGGCTTTTATATCTTATCCAGTTCTTGATTGACCACAGGTTAAGGATGGTTTTTATCTTTTGAGGGGTGGAGTCATCACAGCCTTCCTGAATGGCTCGTTCATTGATCTCCTTGATATTGTATGTAGCTGTCCCTTCTTCAAGGTTGCTTAACAGTGATTCTTCTATTTTCCGGAATGACTCTGTGATCTTCTCCGATTTGTTTAAGGTGTCGGTCCGCCTTATGAATGTCTGCAGATCCTTCGCATCTTCAAGGATACCCTCCAGTCTGAGAAGGGTAATGATTCTTATTACTTCTTCTCTCACAATTCCCAGATGATCAGATATGTAGTCGACCCTTGCTTCCGGGACCTCCTCGTTTGTTTGCTTTCTGCTTTTGCTCGAAATGAGTTTCTTGATGATCCTGACAGCAAGCGATTTCTGTTTTTCATCGAATTTGTCTGACCCATTTATCTTTTCGATTGCCTCCTGGGCATTTCTCGCCCTGATGCTGCTGGCATAAATACGTGGCATATTCTGCCCACGCTTCAGGTATCCGGCTTCCTCGAGAGCGGCAATGGAAGTTGTAACCCGCATTTCAAGCTCTGTGATGCTTTCATCCCATCCGGCCTTACGTGCAATCTCAAGGGCTGAATTTGAAAACTGGCTGCGGTTCTTTGCCAGTTCCTTTATTGCCCTCCAGACCTGCTTTATCTCTTTAAGGGTTAGCCTGGTCTGATTCAGCAGTGTGAAGTGTTTGTTAAGGTCTTCATCGTTGTACAGAACATAGCAGTCAGCAGTGATATTCTCATCGCGTCCTGCCCGCCCGGCCTCCTGAACATAGTTCTCGAGAGAGTCGGATATCTCGTAATGTATCACCATTCCGATATCCTTCTTATCAACACCCATCCCAAAAGCAGAAGTGGCAACAATTATTTGCACATCGCCTGCCATGAAATCGTTCTGGTTCTTTGTCTTCTCCCTGACATCCATTTTGCCATGGTATGGCCTTGCATTAAACCCATCCTTGCTAAGCTGTTCTGCAAGGTCGAACGCTGTTCTTGTTCTGGAAACATAAACAATAGAGGGACAATCCCTGGACTCGAGAAGCTCTCTTAACCTGTTATAGCGTTCTGTCTTGTCTGCAACTCCAAACACCTGGTATTGAAGATTCTTTCTCGATTCTTCTGTTTGGATTACTTCAAGGTTAAGAGATAGTTTGTCACTGAAATAGGAGGTTATATCTTCAATGACCTTCTGTTTGGCTGTTGCGGTAAAACAGGAAACAGGAATGCTGTACCTGAGGTTTTTCTTCTCCTGCAGCGATTTAATAAACTCACCTATATAGAGATAATCGACCCTGAAATCCTGTCCCCACGAAGAGAAGCAGTGAGCCTCATCAATTACAAACCTTACTATTTTCCTTCCCAGGAGAAGCTTCTCTATTGTTCGTGACCTTAACGATTCAGGAGCGATATAGAGAAGAGAAACAGATCCATCCTCAACCCTCTCAAATGCCTTGCTTCTTTCAATAGGGTCGAGCAGTCCGTTTATCGTGGCTGCATTGGTGATGCCAAACTTTTCCAGGTTGTCAACCTGATCCTTCATCAGGGACTGCAGGGGAGAAATAACCACAGTAAGGCCTTTGGTGGTTTCGCCGCTCATAAGAGCCGGTAGCTGGAAGGTAAGTGACTTACCCCCTCCGGTAGGGAAAATGACAAGTATCGATTTATCATCAAGGGCGGCCCTTACGGCATCCTCCTGGAGTGGTCGGGAACCAAACTGACGGAAAGAGTTGAATTGGAAAATCCTGTTAAGACCCTTTAATGGATCCATCATTTTGGAGCAGTATTCACACCCCGGCAGGCAATGCTTGTTTCTGAGGTATGACATCAATCCTTCAACACGCGGATAGCTCATCAGCACCCAGGCAGGGGTAATTGAATATCGGTCGTTGCAGTTTATCAGGGTAAGGCAATATGCCAGCTCAACCGGACAAAGGTTGATGTAGTTCTGTATCTGTGAATTTGAGCAGATCCTGTCATTGAATGCTCTTGCGATCAGGTCCCTGATGCTTTCCGAACTATGAGGCCTGTAGTCAACGAACTCAAAGAACCCTTTGAACTCCCTGGTCTCTTTAAGCAGGCCGTAAAGGATATCCTTCAGGTCATTATCCAGTTTCTTAAAAGCATTTACCTCATCGTAGAACAGATCTTTGGCTTTAATACTGTCATTCACCGGATTATTCAGGTCATCAGACTGAAGCTTGTCATCCTTAACCAGTTTATGGTAAGGCTTTGCCGGGGAAAGGAGAGGAGAGAGGTGGAGTGTGTCGATTAACTTGAACCGGCCGAAATCAAAATCAGGAGCCTCCTTCTGCAGGAATTTAAGATCGTGATAGATAATATTATGACCACACAGGTATTCCTGGTCAGATATAGAATTAATGAAATCTCTTATGGAACCAGAATGGAAGATTGATCCATCAGGCTTAACAGCACCGATGTCTTTTATCTTTTCGCTGTCAATGCCAACCTCTGTATCAATGAATACAATCGACTTTGTCACCCGGACTGTAATTAATTGCCAAAACTTCTGGTTGACATATTAATCAAGAGCATGATGTGCTATTCATTAATAAATCATTAGATGCCTAAATATACAATTTATATCAGTTCTGAGCCCATCTCCATATACGCCGGGAAAGAAGTTTCCCATACCCAAACTATAAGTCTGGCGTTTTATGATAACCCTATTCTAAGAGTACATCGCTGGTAATTTCCTTCTGAATAACTGTGAATTATTATAATGAATCATCGATTTTTGTATCTTTAAATTCAAGCATATATCTGGGTAAGGATTTAAATAGTAACAGCTTGGTGTAATAAGTAATCAACGACAGAAAATCTTTAAATAATGAGAACAACAGAAACACAGAAATTGTACCAGGAGGCAATTGGATTTGCTGCACTTAAACATCTTAAGAAAAATCAGGTGGTCCCCGGTACTAATTTGCCTTATGTTGTTCATCTGAGTAATGTCGCGATGGAAATTTTTCTGGCAGCAATTAATTCTGTGGATTTTAATCTGGATTTAGCAATCCAGGCTTCACTGCTACACGATGTAGTTGAAGATACAGAAACAACGTACGATGAGGTTGAGAAGCATTTTGGCGCCTCAGTTGCACAGGCAGTTTTAGCCCTTTCAAAGGACATGGAGCTGCCTGAGAGAGAAAGGATGGCTGATAGCATAAAGCGAATTAAGAGGCTTCCTCATGAAGTATGGTCAGTAAAACTTGCTGACAGGATTTCAAACCTTCAATCACCTCCCGTAACCTGGAGCAGGGAAAAAAATAAAGAGTATAGTGCCGAGTCTGAATTGATCTTAACAGAGTTAGGGGAGGGGAATAGTTATCTCGCTAAACGATTGAAAGAAGCAATAACTCAATATAAGGTCTATTTAAATCCTTAGACGGCATCAGTTTTGAGCATTTGTATACCTAAGGTTTGATAATCACAAGAAGTAAACTTTGCGACACTTAGTTACTTAATGGTACAATAAAGATAAATATGATGGAAAATAAAACTATCCGTAAGCTGTCATGGCCTGCTATTGTTGATATTATAATGAGTGCCAGGGTTGAGGTGAGGCTAGTACTGCCTTCAGTGCATCAGGAATGGGTCGACCTTCTGGAAAAAGTAGTTTCCAAAGGGGTTGATGTCAAGATATGTGTCAGTAATGCCGAGAAGCCTATTCGTGAAGGGCTTGGTGATGACGTTGCTGTCGATAAATTGCTTAAGCTTGGAATCTCAATTAATGAAACAAAACCCAACAGAATAGCTTTAATATATGTTGACAATAGAGGGTTTTTGTACTTTCCGATAAGCAAAATATTTGAGGATACCACCACTGATGCTGGTGTGACAAACGCAGTTCTTTTAGATTATTTTTCTGCTGTTTCAATTTTGTCATCATTTTTCCCAGAGGACATAAATAAATTAAATGATTCTATTTCAGTTAGTAGTATGACTATTGAAGAAATAATCCGGGCCAAGATTGACGGTACGAGGCGAGTTTTAAATCTTGCGGATACTAGCTCAATTGCTACTCCATTTGATATCAAGAAGTTTAGAGAGATTCAGGCAATTCTTAAAAACGATCCACCAGTAGAACCTGATCTAAGGCGAATGATAGATGTTTATAACCTTAAAGTTCAATTTGTAGAATTAAGATTTGAGAATGGGAGAATATTGGGAAGAAGAGTTGCAATACCCAAAAAAGCACTGCCATTTGAAAGCCTGGAGCTTAGGAGGATTATTGACGCAGGTATGAAGCTTTTTTCTGAAGATGGATTTAGCATTAGCGATACCTTAGGGTCGTATTCATCATTTCAGGAAAGAGTAAGAAAAATCCGGGAAAAATATCTGGTACCCATAAAATGCAGGCCTGAAAAAAGTATACTCCAAAAGGACAAGAAATCTTTGTTTCTTAAAGAAGTTGAGGAACTTAATTCAGACATTAGGATCATTAGATCTAAATTAGCTCAGGATTTATCTAAAGAGATTGACGCTGCAAGAGGAAGATTGAGTCGTGAATTGACCCAATTTTTCATGAAGAATCCCCCTAAGGAAGTATTAAACCAGCGATTGACTAAGAATGAGTGGGAGGAGAAGTGTTATTTATATGTAAAGAACATATTGAGACAGATGAAGTTCCCTGATCCCAACAATATGGTGGATTCAATGAAACTTCACTGGCACTTCTATGACCTTACCTGGAATGATTTAAGTGATCAAGAACTACTTGAAGAGTTCTGGAGGAAAAACATTCTGAAGAACGACCTTGAATCCATCAGGGAAATCTCAAAAGTATTTAAGACCAAAAAGTAAGATGCTTTTAATGGGATCAATATTAACAACAATTATATTGGAAACTCCTTGAAGTGTAATGTTATATTCAGTCTTTCATTTTTAATTCAAAGCGAAAAGTAGTACTCCTTGATTTTCTTTGCCATAAGCTTGCGTCTTTCTGCCAGGAAATACTTGTATTGATCTATATCCATTTCAAATATATTCTCAGGGATGGCGTTTTGTCGAAGGTTGTCCATTAGTTCAGGGATATTACTGATCCCTCCGTACTTAAGTCCACCATTATTTACTTGATCCCTTAGCTCGTTGAAATAGACTTTTGGAGCTTTGTCTCCTACTCTGATGTTTATCTCTGATTGCATGTAGACGAAGTTTGCTACCTGATTATAAGCTGACCGGCCAAATCCATTTTTCTTTAAATAATTCTTGGGGAACAGATGATGCACATCTCCTGCATTTGATATAAGATGATTCACCGTTATGTCCCTTGACAAGAATCCTTTATCATTTGCTTTAACCTGGGCTGCCAGATATACATGGAACACAGGTGCACTTGTTACAGGGGTCTCAAGAGCCTGGGGTAGGGTGACACTCCAGTATGCTTCAGATAATTCTCCCTCTTCAATGGTTTTGTAGAATGTGGGGAAGGTTGACTCATTTATCTGTTTGATATCGTAGTCGAATCGTGATTCAGGAGATCCTGAATATCTACTTGTAAGTACGGACATTGCAAACCAGCGTCTTACATAGTTCTCAATTAATGCCTGCTCATAGTTAAGTTTGCGAAGTGTCAGATATAATATATATGCAAAGTTGATGGCATTCTTAGATCTGATCATTCCGGGAGATATAAATCCAGCCGACTTAATGATCATAATGAACTTATTGAAATTCGATTCGTTCATAAAAGTCATTATCCCATCTTTAAGCTTATGGAATGAGTCTTCTGCAATTGACTCTTCAAAAACTCTGGTCTCAAAATTTCTTCCTGAAAGCAAACTAACGAGGTCGGACAGTTTTCCTCTCTTGAACTCTGTTGTAAACGCTACCCTGAGCATATCGGTATATTCCGGATCATAGAGATCTTCAGTCTCTTTGTGTAGCCATCTCATCTTCGCAAAGAAGTCTGTTGTGGTGAACTCCTTATCCACTTCAACAATCTGATTGTAAAAGTCAGGGACAGCAGCCATATGACAGAAATAGTCGATAGCTTTTCTTAATAAGTGACCTTCAAACTGTTCGCTGGCTGCAATCTTCGACATCGCAAAGTCGGCCTGACTCAAAATAACCCCTTGGGAATTAATGCGGATAAAGATTTCAGTCACCGTTTCAATGTCCTACTCAGACTCCAGTTCTATAAGTCCTATCTGACGTTTTGAGAGGCTGAAGAGATTGATTAATGCATTTGTTGCTTTTTCTTTGTCAACATCCGGATTGCGGGCAAGATAGTCAGTTATGTAAGTATACTGATTGGCGTTGAAAAGTTCTGAAATATCAGGGATCCACTGAGGATCCTTAGCCATTATAAAAGTTTGAACATCAAAATCCTCTTTCAAGGGATTAAAGGCTATTTTTATGCGGGTTTTCTTATATTCCTTGTTAATTACCTGCATACCCAAAAGGGCGGCCCCCATTGCAGTGACACGCTGTTGACCATCAATCAGTACTTTTCGTCCTTCCGAAAAGGTGCCGTCTTTCAGCCTGACATTCGGGTTTTTCCATGCAATAAGATATCCTATCGGATAACCCCTGTACAGACTATCCATAAGATCTCGAACCCTGCTTGTTTCCCATACGAATGGACGCTGGATTTCGGGAATAGCTATTTCTCCTGACTTTGTCCATGCAAGAACTGTTTCAATCAGGTGTTGGTTAACTGAATATTTTGGTTTTTGCATTATTTGGGTTTAAATTTTTATCTGATGAGCCCATTAAACCGGGAAGTGAAAAACATAATTGCCTGAAATTAAATTTTATAATCAAAACCACAAAAGAATTCACATGAAAAATGAGCCCATTATGAGCCCTTTGAATAGCAGATTTCTATAATATCTTTACATCATGGCAGATGTACATAAACCAGAAGTCAGGAGTTACAATATGAGTATGATCAGCGGGAAGGAGACCAAACCAGAGATGCTGGTTAGGAGATACCTGCACTCAAAGGGTTTCAGATACCTGTTGCATGATAAAAGACTACCCGGAAAGCCCGATATAGTATTGCCAAAACATAAAACTGTAATTTTCGTCAATGGCTGCTTCTGGCATGGGCATGAAAACTGCAAATACTATAAGATACCGGCAACAAGAGCTGAATGGTGGACTGCTAAAATTGTTCATAACAAAAAGTCAGATCAGGCCAACTGTGAAAAACTAAAGGAACTCGGATGGAAGGTAATTACTATATTTGAATGTAAATTGAAAAGGAAATTGCAATCACAAACACTCAATGAGCTCATCTCCAACATATATTGATCTCTTTGCAGGGGCTGGGGGATTGTCTGAAGGTTTTATCAGGGCTGGTTTCAAACCTGTTGCCCATGTTGAAATGGACAGAAATGCCTGCGATACCCTTAAAACAAGGTTGGCTTATCATCATCTCAAAGAAGAAAACAAAACTGAAGTTTACAGAAGATATCTCTTGAAGGAGATATCAAGAGATACATTATACAGCCATATCCCTGAATCCCTACTTGATACTGTAATAAATGCAGAAATAACCTCAAAAACCATTAATGAAGTTTTCGCCAGGATTGATAAAATGCTGGCAGGAAAGAAGCCTGATGTGATTATCGGCGGTCCTCCATGCCAGGCGTATTCTCTGGTCGGAAGGGCAAGGGATGAGAAGGGCATGAACAGAGACAAGCGAAACTATCTTTTCAAATTCTATGCTGAATTCCTAAAGAGGTACAAACCGGAATGCTTTGTCTTTGAAAATGTTACAGGCCTTCTTTCTGCAAAGAACTATATTGATCAGATGATAAGTCTGTTCAGAAGCAAAGAGGTGGGTTTCAATGTTGACTACAGGATACTCAATGCCAGTGAATATGGTGTGATTCAAACCCGAAAACGGGTTATTCTTATTGGCAGGAGAAATGACGCTCCATTTGAATACCCAAACCTTAATCCTGAAACAGTCCGATTTGAAACCAAAAGGCACATATTCTCTGACCTGCCTGAAATAAGTCCCGGTAAAATCGCGGACTATCATTCATATACAGAAGGATCAAATGATTATCTGAAAAGGTTCCAAATACGGAACTGCATTGATATTGTTTCACAGCATAATGCCAGGCCACATATTGAAAGGGATCTGCAGATTTACAGGATTGCTTTGGAAAAATGGCTTTGTTACAGGGAACGTCTTATGTACAATGAGCTTCCAGGAGAGTTAAAGACTCACAAGAATGAAGTTGTTTTCAGAGACAGGTTTAAAGTTGTTGATCCGGAAGGTCCATCACATACTCTTGTTGCACATATTGCTAAGGATGGCCATTATTATATTTATCCAGACCTGAAACAAGTCAGGTCAATATCAGTTAGAGAAGCTGCCAGAATTCAATCATTCCCTGATGATTATTTTTTCGAGGGAGGAAGAACTGCAGCATTTAAACAAATTGGAAACGCTGTGCCTCCTTTATTAGCCGCAAAGATAGCAAGCGGCCTAAACGCATAAAAAATGAAAGAAATTTTAAAAGAGAAACACTTCAACCCTAAGGCACACATCTTAACTTTATTAGGGGAAGAGTTAATAAAAAGTCCAGTAATGGCCATATATGAGTTAGTTAAAAACTCATATGACGCGGATGCGAAAAAAGTTGATGTGTATTTTCGAGATATTGACGATACGCAAAAAGCGACAATAATTGTTGAGGATAATGGATTAGGAATGACAAGTGAAATTGTTGAGAATGTATGGCTAGAACCTGGTACCGACAATAGAAAGCCCTTTAATATTACCACCGGGAAACGACAGGTTATTAAGTCTCCTATTTTCAAAAGAGTTCCTATGGGAGAAAAGGGAGTAGGGCGGTTTGCAGTTCATAAACTTGCACAAGAAATACTGTTAATCACTCGACCCAAAATGATTTACCTGAATGACGAGACGGGTGAAATTGAAAAAGAAGAAATGGCAAATTATGAAATACAACTTTATATCAACTGGAAGGATTTTAACCAATCAAAGCACTTATCTGAAATTCCAATAAAATGGAAAATTAAAAAAGATGAAAGCAGTTTTAGATTCAAAGAAGATAGTGGAACCTATATAAGACTTAGTGGGCTAAAAGAAAAATGGACAAGAAGTATGGCCCGAGAATTGAAAAGGAACACTTTATCAATGCTTTCACCTAAGAATGACGATACCAAGTTTAAGATTAATCTAGACTTTGGGAATAAGTGGCTTGAAGATTTCCCCAGCTCTAAAAAAGTCTTAGAGATTGCTCCTTACAAGTATACTGCTTTAATTGATATAGATTTCAATCTAACAGTGGATTATCATTTTTCACTCGAACTAAACCCTGAATTTGGAAGTAGAAAGATTGATAATCTTACTCAAAATATAAGGGGACTCTTAAGACCTACTTTAAGAGAGAATCTTGAGGAAGATCTAATTGACAGGGAGGAAATTGAGACCGCATTGAATGAATTAATAAACAAGAGAAATCCTTTTGGCAACATCCTCATTGAGATTTATTCTTTTGATTTAGACCCAGAAACATTAAGAAATTATACCTATGATGCAAAAACCCTCAAGGAGGTATTAAAAATGCATTCTGGAGTAAAAGTATTTAAGGATGAAATGAGAGTATTCAACTATGGAGAAACTGGGGATGATTGGTTAGAACTTGATATAAGGAGGGTCCAAAACAAAGGCTGGTTCTCAAATAATCAAATAGTTGGGTACATATACTTAGATTCAGAGAATTCCACTGATTTGATTGAGAAGACCAGCAGAGAGGGTTTCATTGATAATGATCACTTTAAATTGTTTTATGAAATTATAATAATTGTATTAAACGATTTTAAAAACGAGCGTTTAAAAGATAGAAATAAATGGTTGTCATATATAAAACCTATTTCAAAGTCATCATATCAACCTGATCAAATTAGCCTATTTAAAGAATTAATTGATTCCACAGATTTTTCACAAGATGACAAAAAGCGAAAGTTAAAACAAGAAGCTGAGAGAATTGAACAAGATTTTGAGGAAAAGAAAAATACCCTTCTAATACCTGCTGGTGTTGGCATGACCGCTTCTGTCGCACTTCATGAGATTGAGAAGCTTGTGCCTAGAATAAAGAGTGTTATTAATACCAAACCTTTCCAAATTAATCTTGCCAATGAGCAAGTTGAAGAGCTGAATGATTACGTAAATGGGATTTTATCAGTTCTTCGCAAAGGTGGTATATCTAATATATCCGTTCATGAATCAATTGAAAAGGCGATAGGTAATTATCGCACTAAGTTTGAAACTAGAGGTCTGCATTTTAGGTTGGATTTCAGTAAAGATGTTAACACTATTAACTGCGATAAAAGATATTTTATAACAATGATAATGAATATTTTGGATAATAGTATGCATTGGCTGGATACAATATATAAAGAGAACAAAGGGGTATTTATAAAGACTATTAAGGAGGATTTTACATCAGTTATAATTGTTGATAATGGGCCTGGATTTAAAGATGACATTTCGGACCTAGTTCGTCCTTTCTTCACAAGAAAGGAATATGGGATAGGAATTGGGCTCTATCTGGTTGATACAATAATGCTAAAATATGGTAAGCTTGAAGTTTTAGAGTCGAGTGAGGAGTTTGTCAAATATGGTATTCCAAGTATTTACAGAGGTGCAGCTTTGAAATTAACATTCAATAAAAACCAATAATATGTTGTCTATTGAACCTAGTATCTTCTTCGTTGATGATAAAAGAAATGAAGTAGATGAAATTGTTAACATCTACAAGAATAAAGGTTTTGGGGTTAAGTTTTATAATGCAGATCCAATAGATGGTGATGAAGTCCCAAATTCAAATACTCATTCTGATGCTTTGTTAGTTTTTTTAGATATTTATTTTAACGCTGAAAGAGTACTTGATGAGGAAAAGTGCGCGGAATGGGTCTCAGGTATAGTTAGGGAAGGCTCTTTTTTTATATTAGTAATTTGGTCGCAGGATACAGATGAAGCAGACAAGGTAATTTCAAAACTAAAAGAAAGCAAAAGATGGCCATATGTTAGTATTATTAAACAAAAGTCTGATTACCAGACCGGAGATCGTGAATGGGATTTTAATAGGTTGGATGAAGATATTCAAAAAACTTTAGACAAAAACCCCGAGTTATTAGAATTAGCATCATGGAAGATTAGTATTAAAAGAGCCTCTAATCTAATTATAGGACATTTGTCAAAAGAGGAGCAACCAAATACCTTAACAAGCAGATTGCAAAAAATTATTTTAGGTCATGGTGGTAGTTCAATCCTTTCAGAAAACAATTACACTGAAAAACAAGAGATCCTTTTCGATGCCTTAGACAATATTCTCATTTCAAATTCCAAAAATACAAGACCGAGCCAAGAAATTGCAGAACAAAATAAAGACCGATTATATAATATAGATGAAAAAATTGAAGGTGAGATTGATACCATATTAAATAGTTGGTTTCATTTTAAAATCCATCCATTACCAATAGATCAAAATAAAATTTCCCCGGGATTAGTTTGCAGAGTAACAGATGAGGCAATTATTGGTCAATATGGTTTATTGGATGATAAAATTATTGCAGACTATCTTAGCATTCAAATAGAAGAAAGTAAAAAAGAAGGTTCAAGAACAAAAATAGAGAATATTTGTGTCCTCATATCTAGACCTTGTGATATAGCTCAAAATAAATATGGTAAGAATTTAATATTATTAAGTGGTCTTAAAATTATTAATCCATTGAGGAAAGGAGGGGAAGGTAAATCAAAAAATAATATGAAGGTTTCAGGAACAATACCCGCTTCCCTAAAATCATATGACCACTTATATTTTACAGCAACACAAAATGATGCTGCAATTTTATTTGATTTTAGATACCCATATTCAATACCAAAAGATAAATTCGTTAGAGACTTTGAAAAGGTAAATGCTTTTAGTAAAGAATTATTGTCTGAAATCCAAGTGGAGTATTCTGCATACTCGAGCAGACTAGGAATAACCCAGATATACTAACAATCAACAAGTTATAAGTTTTTAAGTTCAGATAGTTCGAAGTTATTATCTGTAGAAATTAAAGAATAGTTATTCGAGAGAACATTCTGTCCCCTCAAAAAATTATTGATTGGTAGACACTGGATGCAATAATCCAGGTGGCAAATAAATTACCCCAGTAGTTTGCGGAATTTTCGAATTTTTTCATGAGATTGTGTTATTAATCAAATAATGTTGGACTACCATACCCCTTCTCCTCTTCCTTAACCTGATCTGCTTTCTTTTTTTTCTGCTTGTATTCCTTTGCCGGTTTCTTATCCCATAGCCCGGACTTTACCTCCTCCTCGTGGATTTTGTGGTTCAGTTCGAGGAGGCGTTTAAGGACCTCCTTGCGGGCATCGGGATGGATGGTGTAGCGAACACGGTCGTTCTCGGGAAGGTAATCGACTTCATAGAAATCGTGCAGCTTACCGCTCTCTTCTCCTGTAACCGGGAACTAAGAATGCAGTGAAAATGGGAGTGGCACTGCAGTAAATAATGGCATCAAGAGTGCAGTAAAAATGGCATCAAGAGTACAGTGATAAGAGAACATTATTATTAACGAGTTTATTTGCAATCAGAACCATAAATCTGACTGCAATGAACAAAAAGCAAAAGGATCTTATCATTATGTACTACGAGATTAAACGTTTTCGAGAAGATGAGAAGTTTTCCATTCAAAGGATCGCAGATCACTTTGGGATTAACTTCCGCACAGTCAAGAAGTATCTTTCAATGACAGATGAAGAGTTTGAACGGGTTCTCTCCAGATTGGGCTACCGATCTTCCGTTCTGGATACATACAGAAGTTTTATTGTCCAATATCTGGGTGAGTACCCCGACACCCCGGCAGCAGTGGTTCATGACAAACTCAAAGAGCGTTTCCATGATTTCCCCAGTCTTGATCCCAAAACGGTTTACAATTATGTGATGAAAATGAGGGGTGAATATAACATCCCTAAGGTTACCCGTAGTGACCGTCAATACTCGGCGGTGCCAGATCTTCCTATGGGCAAACTGGCACAGGTAGATTTTGGGGAGAAAAGGCTTCGCACAAGTAAAGGTGGCTGGCAGGTTGTTTATTTCTTTGCCATGTTGCTTTGTCATAGCAGGTATAAGTTCGTTTTTTTCAGAGATGAGCCCTTTAACAGTCAGATTGCGGCAGAAGCTCATGAGAGGTCCTTTGAGTTCTTTCAGGGCATCCCCGGGGAGATTATTTACGATCTGGATACGGTTTTTATTCACCGGGAAAATATGGGGGACTATATTCTTACGGATATTTTTGGTCGGTATATGGCAAGTCGTCCTTTCAAGGCTACATTTTGCCATGCAGCAGACCCTGAGAGCAAGGGTAAGGTGGAGAATGTTGTTAAGTATATCAAGCAGAACTTTCTATACAATCGCATTTTCACAGATATTGAGACGCTCAACCTTGAAGCAATAGCGTGGCTGAATCGTACAGGCAATATGATGAAGCACAATACGACCTGTAGGGTTCCATATACCGTATGGTGCGAAGAACAGAAGTACCTGCATCCCTGGCTTCCCATTTTCTCGCCTGTAAAGAATAATGGCCACAAGGTGATGAAGACCAATGTAATAAAATACAGGGGGAACATCTATTCGTTACCATTTGGGACATATAATAATGACGACACCCGCGTTTACATAACAGAATCAGAAGGTCAACTGACGATAAACGACTCAACTGGCAAAACCATTGCTACGCATCTCATACCAGAGGGTAGAGGGCGTACAGTTATCAACAATAATCATCGCAGGAACCCGTCCATTAAGGTGAATGAACTCCGCAGTCAGGCAAGAGAGTTTTTTGGGCATAGTTCAGATATAGACACATTTATCACCAGGGTAGAAAGGCATTATCCCCGATATGTACGAGATCAGTTATCAAGTCTTCTTATCTGCTGTGAAAAATATGGCAGGCAACGGTCCGAGGTAGCACTTGAGTTTTGTGTTACCAACAGGATATTTAGCGTTAATGACTTTAAATCTATTCTGGAGAGTCAGCCCATCGAGTCCAGCCTCAAATCCGGCAAGCTCAAGATAAAGCCTCTTGGAGGCTCCAAAACACAACTGATAGCTAATATTGAGCCAGACAAGTCCAATATACAAGAGTACGAATCAATCTTCATCAAAACACAGCACTATCATGAGTCAGTATATACCACAAATTAGACGACAGGCGACCCGGCTCCGACTGTCGGGTATCGCTGGCAACCTGCAATCGCTCCTGGAAGAAGTCGGGCAAAAAAGTCCGAGCTACGACGAATTTCTGTTCCATGTATTCTCTTATGAGGTGAAAGCCCGCGATCTTAAGCAGGAGATATTGAGAATGAAAATGGCTCGGTTGCCTTTGAATCATGATCTTGACCAATATGATTTTACCTTTTCATCCGGACTTAGTCCAACGCAACTGAATCAATTACGAGAACTTAACTGGCTTGATCAATGTTACAATCTGATGTTCAGCGGACCCTCCGGAACTGGTAAAAGTTTTATTGCAGCCGGCCTGGGATATGATGCCATACGCAAAGGATATAAAGTCTACTTTCGTAACATTAACGACATACTTGCAACTTTAAGGCTTAAGGACCTCACACAGTCTTCAGCCAAAGAACATAAACGACTCTCTGAGGCCCAATTAATGATCATTGACGATGTGATGTCTCTGTCAGTAAACAAAGAGGATGGAGAAAGATTTTTTGTTTTTATCAATCAGATTTTTGAAACAACCTCAATAATCATAACTACGAATAAGTCTCCTGCCGAATGGGCAAAGTCATTAAACGATGAAACACTTGCCACAGCCCTTCTTGACAGACTTTTGTATAAGTGTCAGCTGGTACAGTTGCAGGGGAAAAGCTATAGAATGCAAAACCGAAAAACAATTTTCTTAGACAGATAAAAGAAAAATGACCTATTATTGCAATGAAAACACTGTATTATTGATGCCAAAATCACTGTATTGAATGATGCCGATTTTACTGCACTCTAAAATGCCGAAATCACTGCATTCTTAATTCCCGGTTACATCAGCAATACCGAAGTTGTTGAAGAGATTAAAAAGATACTCAGTGCGGAATTTGTATGTTATGGGTATCAGAATGTAACAGCGGTTCTCAGGACTATGGACTATATCATCAATCACAAGAAGGTGTATCGGTTAATGGATGAGAACAATCTGTTACTGGGAAAAGTAATACGCACGCATGGCCAGAGGGATTTTGTGAAGTTCCGCAAGATAACTGCCAGCCGTCCGATGGAGTACTTATGTCTGGATATAAAGTATGTATGGGTAAGGGGCGAAAGAAAGAATTATTACCTCCTGTCAGTCATTGATGTTTATACACGCCGAATTGTCGGATACATTTATCAGAGCAGCATAAGGAAAATAGATGTCATAAAACTGCTCGGGCGACTTCACCAACTGTATGGGCTGAAAGGAGTATTTGTACGAAACGACAATGGATCCCAGTTCATTGCAAATATGGTAAGGCAATACCTCCGCAGTTTGGAGGCACACCAGGAGTTCACCCACATTGCAACCCCTGAGGAGAACTCATATATTGAGGCCTTTCACAGCATTTTTGAGAGAGAGGTTATCAGTCGCTATGATTTTGAGAGTTACTACGAGTCAAAGCAAACGATAGTGTCATACATGGACTTTTATAACAATAGACGGCTTCATGGAAGTCTGAAAAGAAAGACACCGATGCAGGTGTGGAATGAATACTATCAGTCATTATCAACCGATAAGCAACTTTCAGCGGAAGTGTCGGAGGATATGTCAAGAGTGGAGGAATTTGCCGACACTTGTCTTGCTCTTGACAGATCCGGAGATACGGCTAGCTTTGATTATCGGTTGATGAATGAAAATTATAACGAAAAAGTACTATCTTCATTCGATGAATCTGTCCAACTTATAGGGGGCTAAGACAACAAGAAAATGCTCCCGGCAAGTAAGTTTTCTTACTCGGTAGTCTCCCTTGTAATGGTCAACACTCTTCTGAAACTCGTATTCTGGCATAAATGTCATCAATTGTGCAAAGACGGTTTTACCTATATGCATTTTCGCTCAAATAAATAGAAGAGCGAAAATAAAATTTCAAATCGTCAAATTTTTTAACCGCTGTATCATGTTGTATATAAATGCATTAAATACCTTTAGGCAAATCTTAACCGGACACTAGTGTTTGTATTTCATTAAATGAATTTTTATACCAAATATTGATATTATGTAAGCATTCGGCCTGATACATATTGATATGAAGCTGTAGGCGACCTATCTTGCC
>CAYZDF010000057.1:0-18462 GCA_964477085.1 uncultured Gracilibacteraceae bacterium
GCTATGTGACTCCTGAAGGAGATGTCACCGAGAAGGGAAGTCCTAACGGTTCTCGGGAGAATATTGCGGGTATTGTCAATAAAGAGGGTAATGTACTGGGGATGATGCCACATCCGGAAAGAGTTGTCGAAGAGATTATCGGAGGTGTTGATGGCAAGGGCATGTTCTTGTCCATCCTGAAACACTGGGAGAGGAGGAGAGCACATGGAGCCTAATGTCTGGAGAGAGATGGGGCTTACCGATGAAGAATATGCCAAGATCAAGGAACTGATGGGAAGAGAACCTAATTTTTTGGAAGTAGGGATATTTTCCGTCATGTGGTCTGAGCATTGCTCCTATAAGACGTCGAAACCAATCCTGAAAAAATTCCCTACCCAAGGACCTCAGGTTCTGCAAGGCCCTGGAGAAAATGCCGGTATCGTAGATATTGGCGATAATCTGGGAGTCGTTTTTAAAATGGAATCGCATAATCATCCGTCTGCCATCGAACCCTATCAAGGTGCTGCCACGGGTGTGGGCGGGATTCTGCGCGATGTATTTACAATGGGTGCTCGTCCGGTAGCAGTTCTGGACGCTTTGCGCTTTGGTCCTTTGGATGAAAGCAATAATAAATATCTATTTAGTGGGGTCGTAGGTGGAATCAGTGGCTATGGAAATTCTATAGGCATCCCGACAGTCGGAGGAGATGTCTATTTTCATTCGTCCTATAGCGGGAATCCTTTAGTAAATGCGATGGCAGTAGGTCTTCTGGAACACCGCCATATTGCTAAGGGAGTGGCTTCGGGTGTAGGTAATCCGGTTATGGTCGTCGGAGCGAGAACCGGTAGAGACGGTATCCACGGGGCCACATTTGCCTCCATTGAACTCAGTGAGGAATCGGAATCCAAACGTTCGGCTGTTCAGGTAGGTGATCCCTTTATGGAAAAACTTCTGATGGAAGCCTGTCTGGAACTGATCCATTCGGACGCACTCGTCGGTATTCAGGATATGGGTGCAGCCGGCTTGACCAGTTCATCTTCGGAAATGGCCGGCAGGGGAAACAGCGGTATCGAGATGGATCTGAGTCTCGTTCCCCGCAGGGAAACCGGAATGAACCCTTATGAGATCATGCTTTCCGAATCTCAGGAAAGAATGTTGGTGGTGCCAAAAGCCGGCAGGGAGAAAGAAGTGGAAGAAGTCCTCACCCGTTGGGGTTTGGAGGCTACCGTGGTAGGTAAGGTTACGGATGACGGGATGCTTCGTCTGTTAGAAGATGGACAAGTTGTGGCCGAGATTCCTGTCAAGGCTTTGACCGATGAAGCACCTGTATATCATAGACCATCCAAGGAACCTGACTATTATCATGAATTGAAAAAAAACTCTTTAGAGGGAATTAAGCTTAAGGATACCGTCGAGAACGTTCTGCTTAAACTCCTCGGCAATCCCACCATTGCCAGTAAGGAATGGGTCTACAGACAATATGATCATCAGGTAGGGACCAATACCATGGTTGTACCGGGTGGAGATGCAGGGGTGCTTCGGGTGCGGGGAACGCGTAAAGGTATCGCGATGACCACGGATTGTAATTCCCGTTATGTTTATCTGGATCCTTATATCGGTGGAGCACTGGCTGTAGTGGAAGCTGCTCAGAACATCGCCTGTGTGGGAGCCAAGCCTCTAGCCATTACTGACTGTCTCAACTTCGGTAATCCGGAAAAACCGGAAATCTTCTGGCAGTTTGAACAGGCTTGTGCAGGAATATCAGAAGCCTGCCGTGTTTTAGATACACCTGTGACAGGCGGTAATGTGAGTTTATACAACGAGACTCCGGGCAGAGCAGTATATCCCACACCCATGATCGGGATGGTTGGTTTGTTAGAAGATATCGATCACGTCTTGGGTAATCAGTTTAAGGCTTCAGGTGAGCAGATTTACCTGCTTGGGGAAAAAGATGGAGAACTGGCAGGTTCGGAGTATCTGGCCCAGTTTGAAAATATGGAAGTCGGAGCTTTATCGGCAGTTAACCTGGAAAAAGTCAAAGATATGATTCATTTTCTGTTGGAACTAAACGGCGCTGGACTTCTCTCAGCGGCGCATGACGTGACTGAAGGTGGCTTGGTCGTCGCAATAGCAGAGATGACCGAGGACGTTGGTGCTCAGATCAGCGTGGAAACTGCAGATGAACTAAAAACCCTTTTTGGCGAAAGGCTGGGCAGGATCATTATTGCCACACCTAAGGAAAATAGTCCTAAGATCGAAAATCTGGCCCGAGTCGCAGGCATCCCTTTGCACTATCTGGGTGTAAGCGGTGGCAATAACTTGGCGATTAGCGTCAATGGTACCAATCGTCTGGACATTCCGCTTCATCAATACCGTCCGGTTTTTGAAAGAACCATCCGTCAAATTATGGATTCAGAAAAAATAGATTGAATAAGAAAAGAGTTTAAATTCCCAATTTATCCATGATCTCACAATTCTCAAGTTCTAAAATCAAGCTGTCTTATATAACTTCTCAAAGTCTATTATGTAAAATCCTGATTGAATAACAGGATTTGGAAAGGGGCTCGGATGGATATGCTTTTTGATGACAAACCTAAAGAGGAGTGCGGGCTTTTTGGCATATTCGCGCCCGAACAGGAAGTAGCCCAACTGACGTATTATGGCCTTTACGCTCTCCAGCACAGAGGGCAGGAAAGTGCCGGGATCGCCGTATCCGATGGGCGTAAGATACAACACCATAAGGGTATGGGGCTGGTGACGGAGGTCTTTAATCAGGAGATTCTTCAGCGCCTACAAGGCAAGATGGCCATCGGGCATGTCCGGTATTCCACGACCGGCTCAAGCTTGCTGGCTAATGCTCAGCCTCTGGTCGTATTTTTTCAGAAGGGTATGATGGCTCTGGCTCACAATGGCAATCTGACCAATGCTGTGGACCTGAGAGAAGAACTCAGCAGCCAGGGAACCGTGTTTCAGACCACCATCGATAGCGAAGTCATCCTCAATATGATCGCCCGCTACAGGCGGTACAGTCTGGAAGATGCCGTCATCAAGACCATGATCGATCTGAAAGGGGCTTATTCTCTGCTGATCATGGCTGAAAATAAGATCATCGGTGTGAGAGATCCCCACGGGGTGAGGCCTCTCTGTATCGGACGTCTTGGTAGTCGATATTGTTTTGCCTCGGAAAGTAGTGCGCTGGATACCATTGGTGCAGAGTTTATTCGGGATGTTGAACCGGGAGAAGTCGTGACCCTGGATGAAGAGGGCATCCACTCCCGCCAGGGACTACCCAAAGGAAAAACAGCTTTCTGCTCCTTTGAATATATTTATTTCGCTCGCCCGGACAGCACGATGGATTCGGTGAATGTCTGGGAAAGCAGGAGACAGATGGGAGTGGAGTTGGCAAAAGAATGTCCGATCGATGCCGATGTTGTTTTGGCTGTTCCTGATTCAGGTACACCTGCGGCTATCGGCTATGCTCAAGCTTTAGGACTTCCTTTTGAGGAAGGGCTGCTCAAGAACCGTTATGTCGGAAGAACTTTCATTCAGCCTACGCAAGAGATGCGTGAAGTGGCTGTGAGGATTAAACTTAATGCCAATACAGGGGTGATCCGTGGCCGCAAAATCGTGATGATCGATGATTCCATCGTCAGAGGCACCACCAGCTCGAAGTTGGTAGAAATGGTCAAAAGCTGTGGAGCAAAAGAAGTCCATCTTCTGATCAGTTCTCCGCCAGTCTGTCATTCCTGTTATTATGGTATTGATACGGCTGAACGGGAGAAGCTTGTGGCTAATCAGATGAGTATCGAGGAAATTCGCAAATTTGTGGGGGCAGATACGCTTTACTATTTATCCGAAGAAGGTCTCAGGAGGGCCTTGGGAGGTAATTCCGTCTGTCTGGCCTGCTTTAATGGTGATTATCCGATCATGGTCTCACCAAAGTTTTCAAAGCAAGATCTGGAATGCTAAAAGGGTACCGTCAGGAGGGTTAAAGAATGGGAACAACGTATAAAGATGCCGGTGTCAATATTGAGGCCGGTAATGAAGCGGTAGAAAGAATCAAACCAGCAGTTGCCAGTACCTGGCGTCCCGGTGTTATGGGTGGACTGGGAGGTTTTGGCGGATTATTCAGTCTTGATCTTAAAAAGTACCCCGATCCGGTGCTGGTTTCCGGTACAGATGGCGTGGGAACCAAATTACGCCTGGCATTCCAAATGGATCAGCATCAGACCATCGGTCAGGATGCGGTTGCTATGTGTGTGAACGATGTTTTGGTCCAGGGAGCGGAACCATTGTTCTTCCTCGACTACCTTGCTGTCGGCCAGCTGATACCAGAAAAGGTTGCTTCCATTGTTGAGGGAGTAGCTGAAGGATGTCGTCAGGCCGGATGTGCTCTTATCGGCGGGGAAACAGCGGAAATGCCAGGATTTTATCCTGTAGATGAATATGATATTGCTGGATTTGCTGTAGGTGTTGTGAATAGACATAAACTTATTGATGGGTCCGGTATTCGCCAGGGCGACGTATTACTTGCACTCCCATCCAGCGGATTGCACAGCAACGGTTTTTCTTTGGTCAGGAAGGTTTTCGGGGATTATGACCTGGGGAAAGTCCTGCCGGAATTAGGTCAGCCACTGGGGGAAGTTCTTTTAACACCTACCCGGATTTATGTGAAATCGGTACTTCCAATCTTGGAAAAGGTTGACGTACCCGGAATGGTGCATATTACCGGAGGAGGTTTGACGGAAAATATTCCCCGCGTACTCCCACAGGGGTTGGGTGTAGAGATAGTGCTTTCCAGCTGGGAAGTACCTGCCATTTTTAAAATGCTCCAGAAAATAGGTCAAGTTGATGGGGAAGAGATGTTGAAGACTTTTAATATGGGTGTCGGTTTTATCCTTATTGTTCATCCTGAAGATGAAGCTGAGACATGGGATATCCTCAAAGCAAACGGCGAAAACCCTCTAAAGATTGGCAGGGTTATCTCCGGACAGGGAGTGACGTACCGATGAAAGTAGCTGTACTTGCTTCAGGACGTGGAAGTAACCTGCAGGCCTTGATCGATGAGTCGCAGGATGGTTCGCTGCCTGTTGAATTTATGGGAGTAGGTTCAGATAAAATCCAGGCTCACGCTTTAGTTCGGGCTGAAGAAGCAGGAATTGCCACGCGGGCTTTCCCTAAAGAAAATTATCAGGATAAACAATCTCAGGAAAAGGATATTCTGAACTGGTTGGAAGAACTGGGGGTAGAGCTGCTCATACTGGCAGGATATATGCGGGTCTTAAGCCCTGACTTTATTCGTCAGGCTGATTACCCTATTGTTAATATCCATCCTTCTTTGTTACCCGCGTTTACCGGCCTGAACGCCCAGAAACAAGCCCTGGAGTATGGGGTGAAAGTCACCGGTTGTACGGTTCATTTCGTGGATGAAGGAATGGATACCGGACCGATTATTTTACAAGAGGCAGTTCCGGTCTTTGAAGAAGATGACGTAGCTTCATTATCTGAAAGGATTCTCCAGGTAGAACACGAGATCTACCCTGAGGCTATCCGGATGATCGTTTTAGGAAAAGTAAAACGCGAAGGAAGAAGAGTATCTATCTATCAACACGCTTGACAGGTTTTGGAAATAACATGTTAAATACTTTTTTTATTCTTAATTAAGGGATTAAATATTTGAAACAAGTATTCAAAGGGGAAAGAAAATATATTTCAGATCAAACTTCTGAAATGGATGGAGGTATACAGATATGGTTAAAAAAGCAGTGATCAGTGTTTCGGATAAAACAGGTGTCGTTGAATTTGGCAAAGGTCTGGTTGCGGAGGGGTTTGAACTAATCTCAACAGGCGGAACCTTTAAATCTTTAAAAGAAGCTGGTATTCCCGTAAACTATGTGAGTGAAATAACCGGTTTCCCCGAGATTCTGGACGGCAGGGTGAAAACCTTACATCCCAAGATTCATGGTGGAATTTTGGCTATGGACTCTGAAGAACATCGCACTCAATGTGAGGAAAATGGGATCGATCTGATCGACATCGTCTGTGTGAATCTCTATCCGTTCAGAGAAACTATCGCCAAAGAACATGTTACGTTTGAAGAGGCCATCGAGAACATCGATATCGGCGGTCCCACCATGGTTCGTTCTGCTGCCAAAAATCATCATCGGGTAACCATAGTGGTTAATCCGTCCAATTATACCGAAATATTGGAAAGCCTCAGGGCTAACGGAAGCGTGCCTCTCGTCCTACGCAAGAGACTGGCAGCGGAGGCTTTCGCTCATACCGCTGAATATGACCGGCTTATAGCTGGTTATTTGGAAGGGCAAATCGATACGGAAGTTTATTTCCCCAAGAATCTCCGTCTGTTTGCCACCAAAGTACAAGATCTCCGTTACGGAGAGAACCCCAGCCAGAAGGCAGTTTTCTATGCAGATCCCGAGGCTGAAAAGGGAACTCTGGCCTATGGTCAGCAATTGCAAGGCAAGGAGCTTTCCTACAATAACTGGATGGATATGGATGCTGCCTGGGAAATTGCTTCTGAATACGACCAAACGGTATGTGTTATCATTAAACATACCAATCCCTGTGGAATAGCTTTAGGCCAAACTCTTCTGGAAGCGTATGAGAGAGCCTTAGAAGCAGACCCTGTCTCTGCCTATGGGGGTATCATTGCCTTTAATCAAGTTGTGGATGAGGATACCGCAATGGCGATTAAAGCTAAGTTTTACGAGGTTATTGTTGCGCCTGACTTCAGTCCCAAAGCCAGGGAGATCCTTAAGGATAAAGTCAATCTCCGCCTCTTCGCTGTTGGCAGGGAAGAGTGCTGTGAAACACGGGGTTGGAAGATCCGAACCGTGAACGGCGGATTCCTGGTACAAGAAGAAGATAAAGGGGTGACACCATCGGACCAATGGCAAGTCGTCTCTGAAACTAAGCCAACCGAAGATGATCTGGCGGAGCTGGAATTCGCCTGGAAAGCTTGCAAACATGTGAAGTCCAATGCCATCGTTGTATCTAATCAAAGACAGGTAATCGGAGTCGGAGCCGGTCAGATGAACCGTGTTGGTTCTGCTAAAATCGCTTTAGAACAGGCCGGGGAGAAAACGAAAGGCGCCTATCTCGCCTCTGATGCCTTCTTTCCCTTTGCCGATTCTGTCGAGCTGGCACATGAATATGGGATAAAAGCCATTGTTCAACCAGGCGGATCAGTTCGGGATGCGGAAGTCATTCAGGCTGCCAACAAATTGGGTATCGTTCTGTTATTTACAGGCAGAAGACATTTCAAGCATTAAATCGAAAATACTTGTCTTTTAAATAATATCTTTATCATGCATAGAAATAATATGACTTAACTTTCTCACTTGGAAAACTTATATATTTAAATATCCTATATATACTTAACTTTGCTCGGGTCAGTCCTCGTACTGATAGCCGCTTTCGGCTGATTGCGCCCTCCATGGCGCAAACAGCCGCGCTTCGCAATCCGTGCTTCGCTTGGTGCTGGCTATTCATTACGAAGACTAGTCAGGGGTTGCCTTAAGGTTTTTGGTTGCATTCTTTTGGATCCATTCAATTGTATCGCAATTGAACTCAACTTCTCTAAAAGGTTGAGTTTTCTTGCTAAGATTTAGAGTTTTTGTGGTATGATTAAATATATCAATATAAGGTGGTTAAGGAAGATGACTGATCAAGTCCCGCAAAATGCAGGCCTTCATGGAAAAAAGATATTGATCGTGGGTTCTGGGGGAAGAGAGCATGCCCTTGCCTGGAAGGTCTCCCAAAGTCCGCTTTGCCAGGAATTATATGTGGCCCCGGGTAATGCAGGAACCCAAAAGTGGAATATCCGTTTTAATGCAGATGATCTGGATGGACTGGTCAATTTTGCGAAAGAGAAAGCGATTGATCTTACTATTGTTGGTCCGGAAGATCCGTTAAGTTTAGGTATTGTCGATCGTTTTCAGGCTGAAGGCTTGAGCATATTCGGACCTTCTAAAGCTGCTGCCAGATTAGAAAGCAGCAAAGCTTTTGCTAAAGCGATTATGGATGAAGCAAAGGTGCCAACCGCTGAGTATCGAACGTTTTCGTCAAAAGATGAGGCTTTGGAACATATCGGAAAAATCGGCGCGCCCATCGTCATTAAGGCCGACGGTCTGGCTGCAGGCAAAGGGGTTATCGTTGCTAATCTTTTCGAAGAAGCCATCGAAGGTGTCGAGAAGATCATGGGTGGTGCTTTTGGCTCAGCCGGAAACGAGGTTGTTATCGAAGAATATCTCGAGGGTCAGGAAGTCAGTCTTCTGTGTTTCTGTGATGGAGAGACTGCCGTTCCCATGGTAGCGGTTCAAGACCATAAACGGGCTCTTAATGGTGATATGGGTTTAAATACGGGTGGAATGGGAACCTATAGCCCGCCTCCTTTTTGGACTTCACAATTGGAAAAGGAAGTTATGGATAAGATCGCTTTACCTACACTGGAAGTCATGCGCAAAAGGGGTACTCCTTTCAGCGGAGTGCTGTTCCTTGGCCTCATGATCACAGCACAGGGACCTAAGCTTTTGGAATATAATGTTCGTTTTGGAGATCCGGAAACCCAAGTGGTGATGACTTTATTGAAATGCGACCTTATACCGCTGCTGGACGCTTGTACCAAGGGCCGTCTTTCTAAGGTTGAGGTTACATGGTATGAAGGGACTTCAGTATGCGTCGTTATAGCCGCCCCCGGTTATCCTTCCCAGTATCTTAAGGGCATTGAAATACACCTTCCGCAAATTGACAATCAACATCACGTTATCTTTCATGCCGGAACAGCGGTTGAAAACGGCAAAGTGCTAAGCTCCGGCGGAAGGGTTCTGGGAGTAACCGTTCACAGCGACTCTTTGATTTCAGCTCGTGAAGAAGTATATGAACTTATTAGCAAGATCGTTTTTCCTGGCGGACATTATCGTACCGATATTGGACTCAAGGGGTTAAAATAATTGCTAGAGGAAGGGGGACATTTCTATGTTTCTTGACCAATTATTCAAAGAAAAAAAAGCAGTCCTCTCTTTTGAGATTTTCCCACCCAAACAAACAACATCCATTGACGTCATCTATGAAACCATTGATGCGCTGGCTCCACTCCGGCCTGATTACATCAGTGTTACATATGGTGCAGGAGGAAGTACCAGTAAGACAACGGCTGAAATCGCGTCTATTATCAATCAAAAATACAATATTTGTTCGCTGGCTCATTTTACGTGTTATGACTCCACCAAAAGTCAAATTGACACAATCTTAACTGAGCTGAGTGAGAAGAATGTCCAGAACATATTGGCCCTTCGCGGGGATAAACCTCAAGGAGCTGCGGCATCTGAAGTCAATCAGCGTGAATTTAAGAACGCCTCGGATCTGGCCCGTTATATTAATGATCACTACGAATTCTGCCTGGCTGGAGCTTGTTATCCCGAAGGGCATCCCGAATGTGCAGACTTAGATCAAGATGTGGAAAATCTTAAGCTTAAAGTGGATTCCGGTGTTCGTTTTCTCATCACACAGCTTTTCTTTGACAATGAAGCCCTCTATCGATTTAAGGAAAAAGCAGACAGATTAAATATCAACGTTCCCATCCAGGCTGGTATCATGCCAGTCACTAACCGCAAACAGATTGAACGAATTGTCCAACTGACCAATGCTAAAATACCTAAAAAACTCATCCGTATTATGGACAAATTTGAGCATCACAGCGAAGCCATCAAGGATGCCGGAATTGCTTATGCCACGGAACAAATCGTCGAACTCCTGGCCCATGATATTGATGGAATCCATATCTATACCATGAACAGACCGCAAGTGGCTAAGGAAATGTTAAAAAATATTGGGTCATTATTTTATTATGTCAACAAATAACAAGCAAAATAGGTTTATATCTGAACAATAACAAACCAGGCACAAATAAGGCCTGGTTTGTTATTAAAAAACCTGGTCTAAAGATGCAACTTTTGCCAGGTGTTTGAAACTATAGTTAGAGATGAATGATTATAGCACATAAATATAGACCAAACTGAAGGTGAGCAATAAGATTTCCATGAAGATAATAGGGAGGAGGGATTTAAAGAAATCAGCTTTGTAATATTGCAGACTGACGATCTGACAAAGATGAGCGGGAGAAGTCATCGTCCCAAAAAGACCTGCGGTATAGCTGATAGCAACGACATCGAGGCTGCCCTGTGCCAATGGGAGTACCAAAGGGAAAGAGACTGCCACAAACCCTTGAGGACTTCCCACCAGCAGGCCGACAACAAAGGCCGTGATACTGATGACAGCTGCTACTGGAATGGCTGTACCTTCAAAAACCATAACAATTTGATCAATCGTACCGGTTACGTCCAGCATTTGTTGGAACAAGAGTATATTAATTACCCCCCACTGGATGTGGTAATCAAAAGAAGATAGGAACATGTCCTTGATCTGGTCTTTATGAAGCTTAAGTATTAAGGCCATACCAGCAAGAACAAGTCCTAAGGCCAGGGCGGTATTCATATTAAAGACGACCACCAATAAGATATTGAGAAAGATAGGTCCTGCAGCCAAAAGAATACTGCGAACTGCAGAAAAATGACCAAGCTGATTCGAAGCCTGATCTTCTGAAGAGGCTAAAGCTTCAGCGGTATTCGTATCTTGTCTACATGTTGTCTGTGCTCCCTTGGCCAGACTGACCGCCGCTCCTACCGGTAGTGGATTACGATAAGGTTTTCCAAGTAAAAGCACAGCGATTCCAATAACCGCAGCCGCCACGGTCAAAATAAATTGGTTGGCAATCAACGTTCCGACCGGAATCTTGGTGAGCTGACTGGCGAGCAAAATCGCGGGCAGGATAGGGTTAGTAAACTCCCAGATATGGCGAAACCAATAGTTGATAGCGGTTAGCCTCTCTGGAGAGAGCTGATAACGCTGACCTGCTTCTTTAACCAAAGGAGCAGAGAAGATTGCACCGCCTAAGGAAGGGAGAAAACCTAAAAAAGCGGGCATAAAACCTAAAAGTACCCGGTCACTTCCAAATAATTTTCGAGCAGAAGCAGTGAAATCTTTAAGAATACCGCTTGTTCTTAACAGGTGCTCTAAACACATCACAAAATACAGCGTAATAAGCATAAACCAGGTATCCGGTTTGATCATTGTTTTATGGATAGCGAAAAAAAGATTATGGATATCTGGATTGGTTACTAAGAAAAGAAGAATAGTCGAGGCCAGCATAGCATGACCGAAGGGGACTTTTCGTTTTAAGAGGAAAACCATTAGAGCTAAAACCGTGAACATTTTAATGATGATAAGCATAACACAGACCTCTCTCTGAAATAATCTCGGCATAAGATTCATTAAACATAAAAACCATCTAAAATAGAGTATAAATACTTTCAATCAGAATAGATAGACAAAAAAAGTTATTTATATTTTCAGTTTTGTCGTTAGATTCTCAAGATTCTAAACGTCTAAAGATGTGAAAGAACAAATTCCTTATATACTGGAGGTACAGAATATGAAGAAACCAATCAGACTGATCCTAATCTCAATCCTTGGTGTTCTTGTTGTTCTTTCCCTAACGGGTTGTTCGTTAGGTGGCAGTAATAGTAGTAATACCAATCCTGTCAAAGATGAGGCAGCAAACAACCCCACTGACAAGGGGCAGCAGGGAAATAATCTTGACCCCAGCGGTTTAAAACAGTGGGATGGCGTAAAAGGTAAACTATTGACTGAAAACTATCCGGAACAAATCACTAAATACCTGGATGAGAATAAAGCTAAAGAAACCCAACAGGCTTTTAATATTAATAATAAAACCTATATTGTTATGACGATGGGTGAACAAAACTCTGCAGGCTATCTGATTGAATTGAAAGATCTCGTTCTAAAAGACGGAGTACTAAAGGTCTTTGTAAAGTATGAGAAGCCAGGAAAAGACGATATTGTGGCAACTGTTATCACCTACCCATCTTTAGTCATTGAAACTGATGATATCTATGAAGGTCACTATGAAATTCAATATGAGATTGAAAAATAGGTAAAAAAGTAATTCTACGAACAGAAATTTTGGCTAAGTTAATGAATGAGTTGAAGATAGTCTCCCTCACCCTTCAGGCACTCCCCCCCATAAGGTGTCTGAGGGTTTTTTATGTTTTCAAATGAAAAATAATCATTATAAGAGTATTCGAAGACTGTCTAGAAAATTTTATAATAACCTTCTCTTGGCAGGCTCATTTATTTTGAAGCAAGCAGAAAAGTAGAACACAGCTATGAAAAGTAATGATGGGCTAATATAGAGGTTAGTTCCAGAAACATGGGACAGTCTCTTTTTTTTACATAGAATGATAAGTGTTTCATTACGGATTCAAGTTTTTCTTATGGAATGACAAAATATGACAAAAAGAAAAATGTTTTTATGTTAGAATATACTTTGAGAATAGCAAACCAACCGAAAGGTAGGGACGCAAAGCCAGAGTCTACTGTACATAGAAGTACAATGATCGTTCGGCTGCCATTGAGATGGCAGTTTTTTTTCTAGCCATTATCATATTCTATTTTGTGTTTAACAGATCTGCAGAGCGAAAAAGTTGACTCTGTTTATATGAAAGGGGATTATCGATGTTCACCAACAAGATATTATTTAGAAAAGGAATAGCAGTATTTGTAACTATAAGCCTTCTCTTAACATCAATTCTTACATATCAGCCGCTCATTGCGCTTGGGGAATCAAACTCAGTAACGAATACGCAGAGCATTCCCAAAACGATATTGGCATATAAAGATGACAATAAACAGTATTCCATTCCGGGGATAATCGGACAGCAACAATTATCTCTTGCAGCAACTAAGGGCATGAGTAGAAGTAACGAAACAGGTCTTAGTCAAGAAGAGATTGACCGAATCGTAAATGAGCACTTCACCGGTGATCTGCCAGAAAATAAAAAACAAGTCGACAAGGATAAAAAAAATCAGGAACAGCTCAATCAAAACTCTACCCAAATGCTTGAAGATCTATTACCTCAGAACCAAAAAATTGACCGTTTTATCATAAAATATAAGAACCCAAATCAAAAGGAACAAACCTTAAAAAAACTAAACAACAAAATAAAGCAAAGACTGATAACAAAAAATAGGAGTTTTGATGTCTTTGTCACTAAAGAAAAGATTAAAAAAGATGATTTTAAGGCACTCCTTACTCAGGAACAAGCAGCTACCGACATTGAGTATATACAGCCGGATTATCAGGTTACGCTTGCTTCTGCAGAGACTCCTGAAGGAAGCTCAGAAGATATATCAGAAGGAAACTCTGAAGAGATTACCGAAGAAAGCACCGAAGAAAGCACTGAAGAAAGCTCCGAAGAAAGCACTGAAGAAAGCTCCGAAGAAAGCACTGAAGAAAGCTCCGAAGAAAGTGGGGAAGGAGTACCTGACTCGGAAAATCAGCCACAACCAGAAATACTTCAGGATACCGAAGTTCCATTTTTAGCCGAAAGTATCTTTGACGGTTTGAAAATTATCTTAACTTATTCTGAAAAATTATATACCAACTCCGTTCCGGAGCTTGATAATTTTATTGTCAAGACAAACAACGGAGAAACCTTGGGAATTTCACTTATCGAAATAATAGAAAGGGAAATAGTTATAACCCTGTCGGCTTCTTTGGAAGAAGATAAGTCTGTCCTCATCAGTTATACTCCTGGGACAAACCTAATTCAGGATTTATCCGGCAATTCTGCCGAAGGATTTACAGACAGACTTATAACCGGTTCATCAGCAGACGAAGAGTCGCCAACCTTGCAGGAAGCTTCCATAAATGAAAATGTATTAGAATTAATCTTTAACGAATCACTAAAATCAGATTTTCTTCCTGCAAAGGAAGATTTCAGTCTGAGTTGGAATGATACCATTTTGATAGGTGCAGTCCAAATCATTGAAATACAAGAGAATAAAGTAACGATTACGCTGAATAGTGCTGCAACAGCCAAAGATACACTGGTGTTAAGTTATACTCCAGGACAGACACCACTTCAGGATATTGCCGGCAATCAAGTAGAACAACTCGATGGAGTAATTGTTATTAACCTCACAACAGATGAAATAAACGATCCCAATTTTACTGAACAGTGGGCTTTACTGGCCAACGTAATTGACGAAATCACCAATAAAGCTATTTCCGTAGGTATTAATATTATTAATGCTTGGAAGATCACTGAAGGACAAGGGGCAACCATAGCTGTTCTGGATACAGGGATAGACACTCTCCATGAAGATCTTCAGAGTAACATCTGGACTAATCCGGCTGAAATCCCTGATAACGGAATAGATGATGACAACAACGGCTATATCGACGATGTCAACGGCTGGAATTTTCCGGACAATACGAATACCGTTCATAGTCCGGATACGGCCATCGATGAATGGCATGGTACTCATGTAGCAGGAATCATTGCAGCTCAGAAGAATAATGAAAAGGGTATTGCCGGTGTTGCCCCTAAAGCCACAATTATGCCGTTACAGGTCTTTAAAAACGGGACAGCCTATACAAGTGATATTATTAACGCTATTCACTATGCGGAAAAAAACGGGGCTCAGGTCGTTAACTGCAGTTGGGGAACTACCAGTGATAATGTTGCCTTGAGAGAAGCAATTGAAGAATCAGGATTACTCTTTGTTTGTGCTGCCGGAAATAATCATAAGGATATCGATGCCAATCCGGTCTTTCCTGCTTCTCTAGCCGGAGACAAAATTATCTCGGTAGCTTCAACCAATAATACCGGCAACCTCTCCGGCTTTTCCAACTACGGGCAAATTTCGGTGGATGTCGCTGCCCCGGGCGAGGAAATACTCAGCACACTGCCCGGGAACAGTTACGGTTTCAGCGGTGGAACATCTCAGGCAGCAGCCTTTGTAACGGGAGAAGTGGCCTTAATATTAAGTAAATATCCTGATGCCACATTAAGTGATATCCGCTCTAGAGTCATCAATTCAATGGACAAATTTTCATCTTTAACCGGCAAAGTATATGGCGGTGGTCAAATCAACTGTGCATCAGCATTAACTGATCCTATAACTGTAAGCGATAATCTCATCCAGATCATAGAAGAACAAGCGCAAGATCCAGGAACCCCTTATGAAAACGACAGTGATTACAATCTATACTCCGTAGACGAGTGGAATCAGAAGGGTTCCTTGTTAACATTTAGAGAAGGTTTTGGAGCAGTTACTTATAACGACAAAATTTATTGTATTGGTGGCTATAGTCCAGTAGTCACAGTTACAAATAGTGTAGAAATATATGATCCCTTAACCGGTTCAAGTACTTATGGCAGTAATCTGAATATAGCAAGAGGTGGCTTGGGAGCGGCCGTCAGCGGAGGGAAAATTTACGCTATCGGCGGGCGGGATAATAATTGTACTGTCCTAAACGTTGTTGAAGAATACAACGGCTCTGTATGGCAGATAAAGGCTGTGATGCCGACGGCCAGGTATGGGTTAGGAATCGCAGCTGTAAACGGTAAAATCTATGCTATCGGAGGAATCGCAGGATCAGGCTATTTAAATACCGTCGAAGAGTACGACCCGGCCACCAATACCTGGACGACTAAGGCAAGTATGCCAACAGCCAGGGGTTGGCTTGGGACAGTTGAATTAAACGGCAAAATTTACGCTATCGGTGGATTAAACGGTAATGGCGGATTGTCTGTAGTTGAAGAATATAATCCAGTGACCAATACCTGGACGGCAAAAGCCAGCATGCCTTGGTCAAGTTTGGCGCCTGGAACAACAGTGGTTAATGGACGGATATTTGCTTTTAGCTATTTTAACGCTGAATATAACCCTGAAACGAATACTTGGGTAAGCCGAAATATCCTACCCGGCGGGCGCTATGCAATGGGTGCTGCCACATTTAACGGCAAGATTTATGCATTAGGGGGAAGGAACGATTCTGGGTGGTTAATGAGCGTCTTAGAATATGGACTTCCGACAAACAAGTGGCAGATACTTAATAATATGTCAACGGCTAAGACAGCGCTAGGAGCCGCGGCTGTCAATGGAAAAATTTATGCCATCGGGGGGTATAACAGAAGTGCCGGTTACTTAAATACTGTAGAAGAATATAATCCAACGACAAATACTTGGACAGCAAAGACCAGTATGCCCACTGCAAAAAGCCGCTTTGGCGTGGCCGTATTAAACGGCAAGATTTATACTGTCGGGGGATATAACAATACCAATGGTAATTTGAAAAAAGTAGAGGTATATGATCCGGGAACTGATATATGGACCGGTAAAGCCGATTTGCCTTTTGGTTTAAGCGATTTTGGCTTAGCAGCAGTGAACGGGAAGCTTTATGCTGTTGGAGGAAGTCCCAGTGCGCCATCAACAGTCTTGGAATATGACTCTCTTACAGATACTTGGACGGCAAAAGCAAACATGCCAACGCTCAGGTATTACTTTGGAGTCACTTCGGCCAACGGGAAAATATATGCCATCGGCGGAAAAAATAGCAACGAGTGTGAGGAATTTGATCCGGTAGGAAACACCTGGACAACAAAAAGAACTATGTTGATGGGAAGAGATAGACTGAGTGTTCAAGCAGCAAACGGTAAGATTTACGCTATCGGCGGTTATTGCTCAGGAAATATGTACCCTTATGTTGAAGAATACGACCCGGTTAACAACACGTGGATAACGCTCTTAAAAGAAAATATGCCTGTTAAAGGAGCAGAATTCGCAAGTGTTTCTCTTGACGGCAAAATTTATATCTTAGGCGGCTGTGACTCTTTGTATAATGCCAGCAATATAGTACAGGTGTACAGCCCCGAGGGAGTTAATCCATGGACGGTGAAAACAAACCTCTTGACAGCAAGGGAAAGTCATAGTGCTGCAAAGGTTGATGGCAAAATCTATGTTATCGGAGGCTTGAGCAGCAGCGGTAATCCTTTGAATACCGTCGAAGAATATAATCCGACGGCTAATTCCTGGAGCAACAAGGCTAGTATGGCTTTTGAAAGAAGCGGACTTGGTGTTGCTGCCTTAAATGGAAAGCTATATGCTGTTGGCGGCTATAATGGTACGAATTATCTTAATACTGTAGAAGAATATGATCCAGCAACTGACACTTGGAGTAACAAGACGAGTATGGCTGCAGTCCGAAGCGGACACGGCGTTATCGTCTTGAATGGGAAGATTTATGCTATCGGCGGTTATGACGGTACTGCCTATTTGAATACCGGAGAAATCTATGATCCCACAACAAATACCTGGAGTACAATGCCGAATCTGCTTACGGCCAGAAGTAATTTCGGTATTGCGGAACAATATGGCAAAATTTATGTCATCGGCGGTAAAAGCACAAATTCACAAGTTCTTAATACGGTAGAAGTCTATGATCCAATTACTAACACCTGGAGTACCAAGGCAAATATGCCGACATCCAGATATGGATTCGGGACAACGGCTGTCAATGGAAAGATATATGTGGGAGGTGGCTATGACGGCAGCCAAGCCTTAAACACGCTTGAAGAATATGATCCGTTAAAAAATAACTGGGCGAGTGCCACAGCAATGCCTACAGGCAGAACCAACTTAGCGATGGCTGAAATAAATGGGAAACTGTATGCTATCGGAGGCACGAATGGTACGGTATTAAACTGCGTGGAGCAATTTGATCCTGGAACTTTGCCTTGGACTACGAAAACAAATATGCTCCAATACAAAAGTCGGTCTGGGATAGTTGCAGCTAATGGGAGAATTTATGCAATTGGCGGACAAAGCTATATTGATGACGGATATGCTATTGAAGAATACGATCCTGTTACAAATAGTTGGCAAATTAAGAGGCCTAAGCCTACTCCTCTTTCCGGTGTAGCTGTATGTTTAGACGGTAAAATATATGCAATCGGTGGATATGGCGGCTCTTATGGTAATACTGTGGAAATGTATGACACTGCTACCGGTTTGTGGGTCGCCAAAGCAGATATTCCCACTCCGAGAATACAATTAGGTGTTGCCGCCTTGAATGGTAAAATATACGCAATTGGTGGTCACGACATTAACCAAGTTGCTTTGCGTACAGTTGAAGAATACAACCCGGTAACCAACACCTGGACTACAAAAGCCAGTATGCCGACTGCCAGACAGGGACTTGGAGTCGCGGCAATAAATGGGAAGATCTACGCTATTGGAGGTATCGGGATTCCCTATAATGAAGTTAATGCTGTAGAAGTGTATGATCCTATAACCAACACCTGGAGTACCAAAGCGTCGATGCCGACTGCCCGGTCGGGATGTGGAACTGCAGTTGTTAATGACAAGATTTATGTTATTGGCGGTCATAATATTGACAATGGCATTGTAAGTTATCTTGATATTAATGAAGAATATGATCCGATTAATAACGTCTGGTGTGAAAGGTCACCGATGCCGACAGCGCGTACTGAATTAGCTGCTGCTGTATTGAACGGTAAAATTTATGCCATGAGT
>CAYZDF010000058.1:0-16421 GCA_964477085.1 uncultured Gracilibacteraceae bacterium
TCAATTCAAGAGTCGTCACCTAGAGTTAGGTCTCAAATAAGATGGGAAAGTTGAGATTATAAGTTAAATTCCTTTTCTAATTGTTGGAGATAAGATCTTAGGGTATCCTTGTTCAAGGCATAATACTTCCACTTCCCTTGGGGTTTTTCCCAAACGAGTCCAGCATCCACCATTTCTTTCATATGGTAAGACACCCTAGACTGAATCATATTGAATTTAGCCATGATTTCACAGTTACATACCCCTGGGTGATCGCATATTAAACTTTCCGCTGATTCGCCCTTTCCGATTAACAGTCGAATAATCTCATAGCGTATAGGGTCACTTAATATTTTGGATATTTTAGTCACTTCTTTATCATTCATAGCCTAATCATATCAAGTTATTTTGATATGTCAAGTCACTAACCTTTTTTTATTGTCAAATGCCAATAACTATAGTATGCTTATCTTAAAAAATACCTGGCAGGAGGTCAAAAAAAATAATGGAAAAAATAAAAATTGGAATTATTATTTGTGATAGATATCACACCTGTGCCGGAGGTAAATGCCTTCGCTCTCTACACAGGCGGGAAGGTGCTTTTAAACGGTATCAGGGTAAAGAAATCGAACTGGTTGGCTTCACGACTTGTAATGGTTGTCCGGGGGGAAATATTGAATATGCACCTGATGAAATGGTCAGAAATGAAGTGGACGTCATACATTTGGCAACAGGGATGATCGTTGGGTATCCCCCTTGCCCCCGAATCAATTACTTCAAGAAATACATTGAAGGTAAATACCCCGTAGAAGTAGTTCTGGGCACACATCCTATACCCGAAAAGTATTACCAGGAACATCTTAAGCTGAAAAGCTGGGATAGTCCAAACTGGCAAGATATCATTGTAGGTTTAATTGATGAAGATGAGAGATTAGCCTATAACTGATGATAGCAAGAAAATGCAAGTGTTTCCTCTTAGAGGGAACACTTACATTTCTTTTCAGATCCATTTATTATGGCCTTACTGCAAACGAAGGACCATCATAAAAACATAGACTTGACCTTCGTCACCAACAGATTGAGCAGCTGTCTCTCCGATATGGGCTTGTTGCTAATGTTTAGCATTCTTGGCGGATTAACTGCTTCTCTTTCCAGTATGTTGCTCAGGATCATCCTATACTTTACTGCGATAATGGTCTGGTCATGGAAAATGCCTTTCCACTTCCTGTATCGTTTTTACTATACAGTTTTGGGGCAGGTATCCTTTATTTCTTCCTTCTAAGGTTTTTCTACCTTAGATTTAATAAATGCACTGATCTCTTCCATGGCCCTGGTGGCTTCAGGAAAAAGCGGGGCACACGCCGGATAGCAGTGGAATAGTCCTTCTCCTACTCTGAGCGTGACATCAGCACCAGCTTGCTTGGCTTTCTCGGCAAAGCGGGTAGAATCATCACGTAAACACTCATCTCCGCCTGCATAAATCAGCAGGGGAGGAAGTCCCTGGAGTTCTCCAAACAATGGCGATATATAGGGTGTTTTGAGGTCATGAGTACCGGCATAATGTCTGCCAAAGGCTGGGCCCGTACCTTCAGGGGATAGGCATTTCTTTTGATTTATCCGCTGCGATTCACCGGAACATGTTTGATCAGTGACAGGAGATAATGCTACAGCACCCGCCGGCAGTGGGAGACCCTTATCGCGAAGGGCCAGTAACGTTGCAAGCAGCAAGCCTCCACCTCCTGAATCACCGATAAAAACCATATCTGAAGGAGATGTTCCCTGGGCTATCAGCCATTGATAGGCTTTGAGGGAATCGTCTAAAGCTGCTGGATAAGGATTCTCTGGCGCTAAACGATAGCCAAAGAGTAACGCGGGTATGCTGCTCACCTTTACAAACTTGGCAACAATACCGCGATGAGACTCACACGAACCGCAGACATATCCCCCTCCATGAAAATAGAGAATGACTTTGTCTTCTTTGCCTTGAGTAGTCTTAATCCAGTCCACTGGCATTTCCTCAATATGGAAGGATGTCACTTCAATTCCTTCAGGAAGCTTGCCAAGTCTTTTAGCACCTTTTTCTGCTTGTTCCCGAAACTTCAATATTGCTTCATACGTATTCCAATCTACATTTTCTTTTTTAAGGCGTCTGTTTTTTAACAGAAACCTTATCATTCTTGCTCTTAAGCTTAACATTTCTTTCTTCTCCTTTTCTAAATCATCGTTTAATACTTGCTTTGATCCTTTATCCCATTGATGCAAAGATCTACATAACACTCCAAATCTTTCGGGGAAAGACGATAGCCGGGTTCCATCAGACTTAATATAGGCAAGTAAAGATGGTATAATTGGTTGCTTAATTCAATAAGAGTACTCCTCTCCAGCTGGCAATAGATTGCCACTGGAGGGGAGTATCGTTTAATTGTACAGCCATCTACATCGCCACTAAAGATTTATAATATACCTAACATTCGGCATATCGTAATAAAAGCAGTCAGAACACAGGATGTGATAAGTACATACTTTCCATTCCAGCGGGGACCTATTTCGATGGGCGATTGCCCCACCAGACCAGCGACTGAAATAATCGTAGCTGACGAAGGGGAGATGGAAATCCCCATTGCCCAGCTTATCGCAAGGATGACCGCCATATAGGTAGGCGTAACGCCATATACCGAAGCTTTAATTGTTTCCCCTATGACCGCTACGGTAACAATGGGATGAACACCCAAAGCAGAAAGCATCAGACACGTTGCGATCACCACGATCGTGAATAAGATAACACTATCACCTACAAGCATCGAAAGAAATAATGGAACGTAATCTCCTAAATGAGAATAGGTGATACTGGTAGCAAACAAGCCGGCTCCAACAAAAAGGATAATCTCATTTTTCAGCCCAGGAAGACTCTTATGATAATAATCGCCTTTAAACTCACGGAAGAAGACGGGTAGTCGGCCAATTACCAGGAGCCATAGGAGGGGAAAGATAAGAGAAGCAACCGACACGACTGTTATGGTATGAATGCCTGTTAACAGGGATATCATGGCAATAGTTGTGATTAAGAGAATACCAAAAAAACTTAACTCCCATACTTTCCGATCGTTAATATGTTCAGGCATTGTATTCTCAATATTTAATATCTCATTCTTAATCTGTTTCTCTTCCCTCATGGTGATCATATAACCGATCATTCCAGAGATGAGCCCGCTCAATATTCCAAAGGGAAAAAAGAGGTACCACTTGGCACCACTGAGTTGAATGATCAAGGCGATGGAGGCCATCGTGGGTGACCAGATGGTACACGTCGCAAAGCCTCTGGAGATGGAGGCACTAAGCAGTTTTTTATTGGCACTTAAATCACTGGCTTTGCTGATTTCATAAACGAGAGGAACCACCGCCAGATTCACCAGAACCCCAACAAAAGCGGAGATAAAGCTTACCATCAGATAGAATCTCCTTTTGGTATTGACAAACCGCCTGAAGAAACTCTGTAAGGCCTCAAAATAACCTCCGAATTGGATGGGTATTCTCAGCAAGGGCACCAAAGTAAACATCACAACAAGATAGAGGTTTTCTTCCACAGCCTCCTGCCAGACAGGAAAAGGTGCTTTATAATAGAGGAAAATCCCTATACTTATGGTCATCAGAATAAGACCGATGACTTTTGAAGAGCCATTGACCACCAGCAAGCTTGAGATAATCACTAAAATCATGAGAATAAAGGTTAGATAGTTTAGCCAAACGACTTGGAGCAAAAGGTTTCCGAGATAGATAATCGCTAAACCAAATGTAAGCATACTACGGATCGGAGTTAATTTTTCTACATTTTTTTCATCCACTACCTTGTACCAATCTTTCTAAGTTCGTTATTGTAAAATGCTTTATCTGTTTGTCTGTCTCTGTTCTGATGTCATGGACGTTGCCACGTACGTTCTGTGATAATCAAAAATAAGGATTCAACAACAGAGTATTATATTGATCTAATGTAAACCCTTGCTAAATACTCTTTGGTAGAAACCAACCTGTTTAATATTCTTTGCTTTTAATCTATTCCCTTCTTCTTTTCCCTTGTTATCCTTGATGTATGCATAGCTGGTTTCTATAACGTTCTTTTTTATCCAAACCATAAAATAACTCCCTTAGCCTGATCAATATGTGATCGGTCTAAAGGGAGCCCCAAATAAAGCTCATATACTTTCTCTTATCGTGGTTAACGTTTTATATAAGGACTAATACAAACCTTTCTGAACTAAATTCTCATAAGTCACTTCGTTTTTAAGCAAATTCTTATTCTTCAGCCAGTTCAGGACATTGTTGACTTCTTTTTCTGCCGGAAGCTGAGGTTTGGAATAATGTTGTACTTTATAACTTCCTGCAATATCTGCGGGGATATTCACATTTTTCACCAGAAGGTCCTTATATTGATCCGGGGACTGATTGATGTCATTCACAGCTCTGGCATACGCTTTGTAGAATCGCTTGATACTCTCGGCATTATCGTTCAGGGCCTTACCTTTCATGATCAGGACGGCCTGGGTCAGGTTTTTTCCTTTGGTATCTTCTGCAACGATTTTTGCTCCTTTGGCTACGGTGTAAGAGACGTGCGGATCAGGAACAGTAATGGCATCAATCTGGTTATTCAACAGCATCTCAATTCTTACAGGAATCTTAGCTACTGTTGTTTTTTGGACTTCAGAAGGATTCACGCCCCCTTCTGTTAACAGCCCGTCAGTGACATATTCGATAATCGAATTACTGGAAATACCTATTGATTTTCCTTTAAGGTCCTGTACATTCGTTATCGTGCTCTTGGGAGATGATACAATGGCAAAACGTCCTTCTTCCGGGGTTGCACCAAGGGTAAGGGAAGTAATCCGTAGATCGTCCCCAGAACCTTTCAATAACGCTGCTATGATCATGTCGGTAATCATTCCGTCAAGCTGACCCGACTGAAATGCACTCTGACTTTCCACAGGGCTTTGAAACGGGATAAGCTCTACTTTTAAATTTTCTTGCGCGAAATACCCATTTTGCTCAGCTATGAGAATGGGCAGGTTATCTTCCAGCGGTAATGTACCGATCTTTAATTGACTTAACTCGGTCTTCACTTCACCTTCTGGCGCACAGCCTGCTATGGATACGACCAGCAGCAATATAACCAATAGGATTACTAATGACGATTTAACCTTTGCCTTCACTTATAGCCCCCCTTAGAAATGGTTCAAATTATGAACTCTTGTTCATTTCTTGAATTATCTTATACCTTTATCTTTGGAAAGTCAATATAGAAATCTTTTATTGTATACTATGTTTTTAAGTTTGACGCTCCCTTAAAGTTTCTGATAGTTCCTGATGGACTCCTATGTTAAAGGATTGATACCAATAGTTGCTCAAGGAATAAACATCGCTTACAATATTGACGAGATGTTTTTTACCCATATCTTTTTGACCCATATTTTTTGAAACTATATCCTTTTTAAGTGAAAGGTACTCATATAATGAATAATGAAAAAGCCAATCTCATAACATTAAGTCCATTTAAAATATGGTATCTGGCTATCAGACCTAAGACCCTTCCTGCTGCCGCCGGCCCGGTTTTAATCGGAATCGGGTTGGCCTTTAGCCAGGAAGTATTCAAGTTAGGACCTGCAATAGCTGCGATGCTCGCAGCTCTCCTCTTGCAGATAGGATCAAATCTGGCTAATGATGTCTATGATTTTAAAAAGGGAACAGATACTCCCGAAAGACTCGGACCGATGAGGGTGACCCAGGCTGGTTTATTATCCCCTCAGCAAGTGATGATGGGTATGTATATCGTTTTTGCGTTCTCCGCTTTGGTCGGTATCTATTTGGTCTATGTCGGAGGTTGGCCGATCCTGATGGTCGGCATTCTGGCAATTTTATGTGCTATAGCTTACACAGCTGGCCCCTATCCTCTTGGCTATAAAGGAATTGCCGATATTTTCGTCTTCCTTTTTTTCGGACCCGTTGCTGTTTGCGGAACGTATTACTTACAATCCGGAGAGTTGACCACAACTGCCTGGTGGGCTTCCATTCCTCCCGGTTTACTGGTGACAGCGATCCTTGTTGTTAATAACTTAAGAGATATCGAAACGGATCGAAAAGCCGGCAAAAAAACGTTGGCTGTTCGCTTTGGCGTGAAGTTTACACAAGCACAATACCTGATACTCATTACAGGAGCATTTTTGGTGCCTCTCGTTATGTATGCTCAGGGCATCTCTTCGTATCCTATTCTTTTATCTTGGCTCTCTCTGCCTTTGGTTATACCAAGAGTTCGGGATATATTCACCAAGAAAGGTATTCCTCTAAACGTTACCCTTGCCGGCACTGCGAAGTTAGGACTGGTGTTCAGCATCCTTTTCTCCATCGGGTTAATCCTGGACTCCCTTTTCTAACCTTTCGCTTAATCCTGGTACAACATTCTTTAAATAACTACACAATGACCCAGTAGTACGTCTGGGTGGCACAGTTCCAGCGCCGAGCGGAGCACGGATGACCTTTTTTTATTTTAAGTATGCCCTTTTATTTTTAGATCATCATTTTTAATTACCTCTAAGGATGATTTATATATTCATTATGACATTAAGGGTTCACCCATTTGCATAGTATCCTCTCACAAATATCAAGAAGTAGATAAATCAAGAAGCCCATGAGTCCCATAGCGATGATTCCTGCAAACATCTTATCGTATGCTAAACTGCTCCAGGAATCCATGATAAAAAAGCCGATTCCTTCCCTGGTCGCATAGGTTTCGACGAGGAAGAGCACTGCCATGGCTGTCCCCAGCCCCAGTCTGAGGGAAGTCAGAATAGCCGGAAGGCAGGCTGGAAAATAAACGTGTTGGTACAGTTCCCGCTCACTTGCTCGCAGAGATCTCACGGAAAGGATGTATTCCCTTTGAAGATTTCTGGCTGCATCCCGCGTTGTTACCAGGATTTGATAGAATACGATTAAGGTAATCATTACAATTTTTGAGACATTCCCTATTCCCATCAGAATAAGAAAGATCGGAAGAAAAACAATCTTAGGTATAGGATAAGTCAAATAGATCAAGGGGGCTGAGATTTCGTCAGCTTTTGTGTTTTTACCGAGATACAACCCTAGGGGCACTCCGAGAACAGTGGCAATGAAAAGGCTTATAACTACCCGATAGAGACTGACTGCTAAATGACTGGTCAAGTCAGTAAAAAATATGTGGGTAAGACTGCTAAACGCTTCAATGGGCGGAGGAAATACAGGGGTATTGAGAAGGACAGAGAAAATGTGCCAGCCAATAAGTAAAAACACAATGGTCAAGAACAATTGTAGTCCGTTACGGGTCAAGTGTTTAGTTAAACGCATACTTTTTCCCTCCCCCTTAAACGTAAGCGAAGGGAATTGGATATCTCCAAGAACTGTATTTTTCCGCGTGCCGAGTAATCACCGGCCAAGGGATTAATAAATTCTTCAATGACCGTTCCCGGGCATTCCGACATTACGAATATCTTTTGACCTAAGAATACGGCCTCTTCTATGTTGTGGGTGATCAGAAGGATAGTCAGATTGGTCTCTTCCCAAATATTGAGGAGAAAGTCCTGCATTTCTTCCCGGGTAAGGGCATCCAGGGATGAAAAGGGTTCATCCATTAATAAAAGCTTAGGCTCCAGAATCAGAGACCTGGCAATCGCCACCCTTTGGCGTTGGCCCCCACTGAGCTGCGTCGGAAATCTTTTTCTCAGGGAGAGCAATCCTAAACGCTGGAGAATTCTCTCCGTTTTTTGGGCAATCTCTGTTTTAGAAACCCCTTTAAGCTGAAGACCCAATTTGACATTGTCCCAGACCGTTTTCCAGGGCAATAAGCCATATTCCTGTAGGATCAAAGCTACTTCCCCTGTCTCTTTAGGCTCTTTTCCATCGAGCAATACCTTACCGACGTACTCCCGATTAAGCCCTGCCAAAACATTGAGTAAAGTGCTTTTACCACATCCGGAAGGCCCGATAATAGCACCGATGCTCCCTCTGACCAAAGAAATGTTAATATCTCTTAAAGCCAAAACGGTTTCGTCAGCGTGGGAATACTGTACGTTCAAGGATTCAATCGATAAATACGGCATCATTACTACTTTCCTTTATCTTTACTTAGATCAGCGTTACCGAGAAACCCTCCCCAGACCTCTCATATTGTAGTCAATAAGGGTTCGGTAAGCTCGATCAAAATCTTCCGGCTCGCCGTTGCTAATCCAGGATAAAATCACTTGACGAAATGTCCCGACGAAGGCGATAGAGCTTACCAACGTATCCTGTTCAGGGATAAAATTAAGCTCTAATAGCTCATCCAAATCCTGTTTGGCAAACCGGATCAGATCGTTCTCAATATCGGTAAACTTTCTATTCAATGCGGTATTGACCTCTGGAAAATGATCCAGAAGTATTTTGGCCAGATGTTTCTCTTTCATGAATGTTTTGATACAGATCTCCATCGAAGCTTGGAGCTTATCAAAAACATCGGTGTATTGTTCTCTTTCCTTTTTAATGATGTCCAGAAGTTCCGCATACAGCTCTTTAACGACTGTATCAATCAAGACTTCTTTATTCGTGAAATACAGATAGAATGTTCCGGTTGCGATTCCTGCTTTTTTAGCAATGGCTTTAATCGATGTTTTACCTTTATCTTCTTCAGCCAGGACTTCACGAGCGGCCCTTACGATTCTTTGCCTGAGATTCTGTTGCTTTTTAATGATTTTATCCGTCTTATTGTAGACCATAATGACTCCATCCAAGCGTAAAGTTCTTACCAAAAACTGAACTTTAATTCAGTTCATGGCATAGATTTTACGCTTATTCTTATTTTTGTCAAGCACTGCTTTTTTACGCATCCGGTACATATTTTGGTTAAGATATATTGATAATACTAAGTAAGAAGTTTGCAGTATGAGGTAATACGTATGTTTCACTCTAGCCTCAAGAAAAAAACGGGAACGAACAATCCCGATCGATCCTTTGAAAAATTTGAAGATATCGCAAAATGCTCTCCTAAAGGTGACGCTATTGCGACTATCTCTCGGGATACCATGCAGTTCTTACGCGGTTCGAAACTTCGTTTTACAGAAGATTATCTCTACAATCTAAAGGTACTCAAAGACTCCGTTCCAACTGAAAATCTGGCGATAGAGAAGATCAGATTAGGCAGCTCCGCACCCCGTGATGTCTTATTGATTTATTTGGAAGGTACTGCCGATCACAACCTTGTTGCAGAAGTGAAGAAACGTCTTAAAGCCATTGAGGCTGAAACAATCTATGAGAGCAGTTATATCCAACGCAATATTGAAGATTCTTCACTCAGTCCCTTTCCTCAGATTGAAACCTCCGAACGTCCAGATATTGCCATGAGTGCCCTATGGCAGGGGCGGGTGGTCATCATCCTGGATGGAAGTCCGGATGTATTACTGGCTCCCTGTACCTTTTTCGATTTGCTGGACACTCCCGATGATGCTTATACACGCTGGTTTGTGGCATCAAGCTTCTTTAAAGCTGCCCGCTATATCATGCTGTTATTGGCTTTATGCCTGCCTGGTTTTTATATCGCCTTGTTGTCCTATAATCCCGAAATGCTGCCAACACGCCTTTTGCTTCTGATCTTAAACGGACGGGAAGGAACTCCTTTTCCTGTCTATTTTGAGATCTTTCTCATGATGGGAATCGCTGAAGCGGTGCGTATGATGCTTTTGAGGATTCCCACCGCATTAGGATCCACTGTTGCACTTTTTGCAGGGATTACTCTTGTCATCGCCGGTATCTACGCCCACATCATCGGGCCTGTACTTGTTTTAATCGTAACCCTGACCGTCATATCTTCTTTTGGCATACCGAATAATGACCTTCGTTCTTCTATCCGGATCATTCAATTTTTCACGATGGTAGTCTCGAGTATCCTAGGTCTATTCGGCTTCGCCTTGTCTTTCTTTATGATCTGTATCCATCTCGCCAATTTGAAGACCTTTGGCATCCCTTATATGGCTCCCCTCGTAACCTCAGCCGTGAACGCTTGGGGTCACACCATCCTGAGAGAGAACACCAATAAGATGCCGTTGGATGATACTTATAACCCTCAGAAATCTTAAATAGGGATGATAACTTCTAGCACCTTATAAGCTCCAATAAGAAAGGATATCTTATGGTCAATCAATCCGATTCTCAAAAACATCAACTGAATACACGTCTATTAATTCCACTCCTGATTATGAGCATCATTGAATATGAAATATTTACCTTCCCCAAAGCCACTGTCACTGCAGCCAGACAGGATGCCTGGATTTCCATCTTAATCGAAGCATTGATCGCCAGCTCTATTATTTATCTTTTGGTTAAATTAGCTTCTCGTTTTCCGGATATGGGCTATTTTCAATACCTGAAAGTCGTCTGGGGCAAACCGATCGGCTTCTTGATCTGTTTGGTTTACCTGTTATATTTCCTGGTCTATCTTAGTACCATGTTTTATGAAACCATCCTCGCCAATAAAATGCTATTTCTGCCCCGAACCCCTGTTGTCATACCTCTACTCTTATTTGCCCTTACCTTGATTTGGTTAGTGAGTCAAGGCTTTTTAACGATCCTTCGTTTTTTCCATATACTACTGCCTTTTCTGGTCATCCCGCTCGTCCTCCTGGCCTTACTATTTATAACAGCGATCAATCTGGATCACTTCACACCCCTATTCGGAAATGGTCTATTACCCATACTTAAAGGAGCGATTTATGCCCTCGGGGCCTATCAGGGACCAGAGGTACTGCTCTTTGTCGCACCTTTCTTCATCAAAATCAAAAAAGCAGTAAAACCATCATTAATCGCTTTTTCCATAACCACCTTCTTTGGCTGGACTAATACTGTAGCTGCTATCGGCATTCTCGGTGTTGCCAATACCAAAGAATCCGTCTTGCCTGGCGTCAGTGTTGTCAATATTCTGCAATTTCCCGGTTTCCCTGTGGAGCGTTTCGGTCTTCTCCTTACCCTTCCCTGGCTGATCGGAATTTACACGTCACTGGCCATTTATCTTTACCTGTTATGTACCAATACCATCGAATTATTCAAGCTCCCCAAAAGCAAACTCGTTTTCTTCCCATTGGTCGCTCTCCCCGTCATGATCGCTTTCTTTCTTCCTAGTGAAAGCCTGCATGAAAGTATACGTCTTTATTTAACCATGGCCACAGTGCCAATCGTTTACGGCATCCCCGTCTTGACCCTCCTTCTGGCCATCATAAGAAAGAAAGGGAAGTCACAATGAAAAAAACGGTGTATATTCTGTTTGTTTTATTTGCATTCTTATTGACACCTGGGTGCTGGGATATGAGAGATGTGAATAATACCGCCTTTGTCATATCTTTGGGAATTGACGCCCCGCCCAATCCGGATACGGCAAAGTATCTCATAACCTTTGAGTTTGCCAAACCTCTGCCGATCAATGAGAATACAATCACCGGGAGTACGACAGCCAGCGTTGAAGCAGACAGTATCTTACAGGCTATTCAGAGGGTTCAGAGCCGTGTCAGCCGCAGTATCTCTCTGACTCACCTGCGGTTGCTGGTTGCAGGGGAAGATATTGCACGAAAAGAAGCCTTTAGGGATATCGCAAATTATATCGTTAAAGAACCGGAAATAGCTTTGCAGATCCGTTTAATATTTGTCCAAGGTGCTTCTGCTCAGGATGTTTTAAATTCTCAAAGCTATTTCGAAAAAAGAGTTGCTGCCGAACTGGTGGCTATGGGGTTATTACAGAAGGATCTTTCTTTAGCCAGGAACGAAAATTTCCTTGATTTTCTAAACGATCTACAACAGACTGAAGGAAAAGCTATTGCCAGCAGAGTATTGATTGATCAAAATAATATGCTCATCCGTCAAGGGGCGGCCATATTTAAGGATTGGAAGTTGGAAAGCTGGCTTAATGCCGATGAAGCCCAAGCTGCTAGCTGGCTCTTAGAGCAAGCTGAAGCTGTCATTGTGGCTAAAAAAGGAGAAAGCATTTATACCTATCAGATACAGAAACACAAAACAAAAATTAAACCGGTTTTCAAAGAAGGTAAGCTTTCCATAATAATCACAACAACTACACAAGGGATAGTCCTGGAGGAAGCGGGAAGAGAAAATTTAGATTTATCAAAACAAGAAAATGTTAAAAAAATCGAAGACTTATTTACCAAAACAATTCTAGAGCAAATTTCCTCCGCCATCAAGAAATCTCAATATGATTTTAAAGCTGACTATCTGGAATTAGGACAAGCTGTTGAAAGATATTATCCTGGTTATTTCAATTCGATCAATTGGCAGGAAGTCTATCCAACCGTCCCAATCGAAGTTCAGGTTGATTGCAAAGTAAAAGGCTACGGGATGCAGAAGTAGATTCACTTCCTGTATCACATCGCATATTTAATGGCGTAAGCCCCCGCGATAATAATAAGCAATGATAAAATTTGGTTCAACTTTGGAACGAGCTGTTTGTAAATATATTGGCTATTAGGAGAGTTGGCCTGATCGTGCACTTTTATAACAGGCTATTTATAGGGCGATGTCCGACAGTAATACGGAATTAAAGTTTCGACTTAAAGGAATATCATATTGGCGTGATATATTCTTCCCCTGTCTCTCTTTTCATTGGGGTATAATGACGCTCCCTATACTCTTCTATCTTTTTTGTAATACTTGTATAGATTCTTTCCATCTCCTGCCTGAACTTGAACATACTGTCCGTAAACCATTTATCCCAAAAAGGCTTTTGAGCCTTTAACCAATTCTTGGCTTCATCAATCTTCTTCTGGAGAGCTTCTTCATTCTTAGATAGAACTTTTGTTGTTTGGTCGTCCGTGTTTTGAGCTCCCAGGCCGCAAAGGGGGGTGCTGTTAAGGAGAAGAACCACTATCAGGATCAGAATAACGGTGATCTTATTCTTTTTCATCTTGACTCCTCCTCTATTCTGTCTAATGCTATGTTATTAAACCATGCGCCGTTTATCAACAGAATTATAGATATTCCTGTTATTGTCATATATGAGCATCACAGTATTTTAGTATTTTCATTTATTTTCACTATAACTAAATATTTACCATATAATGTACTAACATTAGGAGGTGATTTACAAAGATGAATGGTCGCTGTGGATGTGGTGTTGCCCCAGTTGTACTCCCAACCCAATATGCTGTACGGGATTATTATGCTCAACGTGCAGTCCCTGTCATTCAACCTGTCGTTACTGTCAACCGGCAAAATATTGTTAATGTACCTCAGTATTTTATCCAGCCTGCCTCAACAAATATAGTTGTTGATCGTGGATTTCAGCAGTTTCCTGCTGCTGGAGGTTTCTTAGGCCGCCGTTTCTTATAACAAATACTCGGCATAATATTACCTGATTAAAGCTTAAAGCAAGAGGAAGCAAAAGTCTCCAATAATGAACCTGCTTCCTCTCCTACATGTGTGATTTTATTATGGATCAGATGGTGCTTTACAACAAAGCTTAATGTCTTTTTTGCTTGCAATAAAAGAGAGCTCTATGAGTTACGAGGCTTATGATTCTATGAGGTTTCTTCCCTCTGGGAACCGGAACGGTGTCTATAAAAGTCCCACAGCATATATCCGAGGAATACAATAAGGATGAATAGGCTTACCCATTCTAACATCGTCCAGGTAAATAAAGCCAGTAAATCCGTAGTCGTAGAAACGATTACACTATAATACAAGGTTTTTAAGCGTCGGGTCATTTCACTGGTCTTATACCGGGCGGTCATTCTTGCTCCAAAAGGCGAACCGAAGAAAGCACCAATGATAAGGTAAATACCTAATAAGAAATTCAGCTCCATTTGTGAGCTGTACCCTATGATTCCACCAATCGAAATAATGATGATCGCAGCCAGGCTCGTTCCGATCGCTTTTCTGGAATCAAATCCGAGCCAGGAGATCAGGAGAGGTACAGTAATAAAACCACCGCCGATACCGAGTAAAGCCGCTAAAAAACCAACGATTATTCCGATTATTATGGCAGCAAAATTGACGTTCTTGATTAAAGGCTCCTTCTCCTCTTTATTCTGACGTTTATGTAACGCCCAAGCGAAATAACAAAGGAGTATGATGAAGAAAACATTAAGCAGCCAATCGTAGCGACCTGAAATATGGATGACGATTAGCTTGGAGACTTGTGTCAACATAGCTCCTACCAAGCCGATCAAAATCGCGACCTTCCAATTGACATTTTTCATCTTGGTATGGGTCACTGCACCGGATAAACTCGTGCCGAAGGTAAACATCAGAGACGTCGGAACGGCCATCGCCGGACTAAATCCGGATAAGAGCAAAATTGGCATCAGAACAATCCCCCCGCCAATTCCATAAAAGCCTGATAGTGTACCAACAATTATGCCAATTGGTATAAATAATAATTCCCAGCCCATAATCTACCTCAATCATTCTTATTTGCAATACTTTTACTTTTTATATCCTTTTGCAGTAGAAGCAGTTTAAAAGATATCACTAAAGAAGGAATACTCCATTTACCTTAGTATTTAACATAATAAGACTAGACACGATGGTCTTTTGCCAGGATCACCATAAATTCAGACCCTTCCCCGACCTTGCTTCTTACCGTTATTTTTCCATTATGACCGAGGATAATAATTTTAGCAATAGCCAAACCCAGACCATGTCCCCCTTTTTCCCTGGTTCTGGACTGTTCAGCCCGATAGAACCGATCGAAAATACGCTGAAGTTCTTCCTTAGTCATCCCTGCCCCTGTATCTTTAATTCTCACGACAATGGAATGTTCTTCATCCTTTAAGCTGATGGTAATCTCCCCATTTTGGGGTGTATATTTGATGGCGTTATCGATGAAGATGCGAAAAGCTTGTTTGAGTCTACTCTTATCTGCGCAGAGGGATACCTCTTTGTTGATCTCACAATTGATTCGATGAGAAGAGTCGATCATTTGAGTCTCTTTGACAATCTCCTGTAACATCTCCGTCAGACTGAATTCTTCCTTCTGAAACACAAAGGTACTGTTATCATGTCTGGCCAGGAACAATAATTTATCGATAAGCTCCCGCATATTCTCTGCTTCATTCTTAATGGCATCGACGGATTCCTGAAGGACGGCCTGATCATTTTTCCCCCAACGATCCAGCATTACCGCATAACCTTGAATGACAGCTATGGGCGTTCTCAGTTCATGGGAGGCATCCGAGACAAACTGTTTTTGCCTGTTGGAATGCTCTTCAATCCGGTTCATCATTTCATTAAAGGTCAGCGCCAGTTCCTTAAGCTCATTTTTGGAGCCACTCACATTTAAGCGCAAATTAAGATTCTTCTCCGATATATCCTTGACGGTATAGGTCATTTCACGGATAGGCTGAAAGATGCCCCTTCCAACAAAGGCGATCGCCAGAATGCAAAATAACAGAACGGCTGCAAAGACATAAAGCGTGATCTTCGCCAGCTTAAGGACCAGGACTAATTCCTCTTGGATATCTGAATAGATCACAAATTGCAAAGGTTCACTTTTTGTCATCCTGTCGCGGTTGACAGCCAGATAAATGTGATCATCAGTAAGCACGATTCCAACCGACCTCTTATAACCGTGTTCCGCTAAATCAGGTTCTGTCGCATAAACAAGCTCTTTTTCATTATTATAGATCAATACCGGAGTATGATGTTGTAAGGAGTAGGCTTTAATCTTCTCATGAGGTATGGTGTTATCGTCTGCTATCTCGGCGATATCCATGAGATTTTGGGATACTTTTTCCCATATGGTTAATCCTCCAAAGGCCATAATAATCCCAGCTCCGGCAATTAGCATGGCAAAGAGAAGGATTTTAATATATCTTAACGATAATTTGAGTCCGATCGAAAACTCGATTCGTTCCTTGACAGCCATAAAGATGACCCTCAGTATGGCTGCAGGATATTGGAACAATTCAATTATAGCCTTTATTCCCTTAGTCTCTTTCGTCTTCATTTTGTTTAAAAAGATACCCAACTCCCCTGACGGTATGAATAAACTGTACATCAAATTTTTGATCAATTTTATTACGCAAGTACTTGATATAGACATCTGTCACATTGGTGTCACCATAATAATCGTATCCCCAAACGTGATCGAGAATTTTTTCTCTCGTCAGGACAATCCCCTTATTTTCCATCAAATACTTCAAAAGCTCAAATTCCTTCTTTGATAATGATACTTCTTTCTCATTAAACGTCACTCGATACTCATCTTTGTAAAGGGTTAGCTGCCCGGCTTGAATAGATTGGTGATTATCTTCTTTCTTACCCCTTCGCTTCAATACGACTCTAATCCTTGCCAACAATTCTTCAATAGCAAAAGACTTTGTCATATAATCATCAGCCCCGCTATCAAGCCCCATAACCTTGTCGGAGACATCATCCTTGGCGGTGAGCATGATAAT
>CAYZDF010000059.1:0-8611 GCA_964477085.1 uncultured Gracilibacteraceae bacterium
CTCAATCATATCTTCCGTTAAATGTTCGCTAAATACTTTTCAGTGTGCTGTGTATTTACGGCATCGCAAATCCTTTTTAGACCTTCTTCCAGAGTTGTTTTAGGGCAAGCCAAATTCAAGCGAATAAAGCAATCGGAATTTCGGACAAACATGTTGCCGCCTTCAAGCAGGACGCCTGCCTTATATGCAAAGAATAAAGGAAGATGCTCGTCCGGTTCGAAATATTCACTCAAATTAACCCAAGCCAAATACGTTGCTTCTGGAATACGGAGCCTTGTTTTCGGAAGGTAATCAGACAAATATGTTTCGGTAAACGCGAAGTTTTTGTCCAAGTAAGCCTGTAGTTCATTGAGCCAGGGTTCGCCTTTTTCATAAGCAGCCTGGGCTGCTGCTATGCTAAGCGGATTGTCAAAATTATAGTGCCTGTTCAGCCAGTGCTCCCGAAGTTCGTCGTTACGGATGATAATATTGGAAATCATCAGTCCGGCCATATTAAAAGTTTTGCTTGGAGCCATGCAGGTAATCAAACGATCATACTTTGGCATCACTTTCCCCAGAGGGATATGTTTTTGTCCAACACGAATCAGATCACAATGGATTTCATCAGAAATCACCCAGAGCTTATATTTCTCAATGACTGCTGCCAGCCTTTTCAGTTCGTCCTCATGCCAGACCCGGCCGGTTGGATTGTGCGGATTGCAGAGAATGAACAATGTAGTTTTATCGTCTGCCGCCTTTTTCTCCAAATCTTCAAAATCAATCGTATAATATCCGTCGTCATTCACTAAATCGGAACATACACAGTCCCTATGATTAAAATCGGCGGCATATTTGAAATAAGCGTAAGATGGAGTTAAAAACAGCGCCTTTTCTTCTGGCTTACAGATATACTCCACAAGTTCGTACAAGGCGGGAATGATCCCGTTAGACATGACCAGATGCTCCCTTTCAAAAGTCCAGTCGTAGCGTCGCTTACACCAATTTGCGAACGCTTCGTAATAGCTATTTGAAAAAACCTTCGTATAGCCAAAGATTCGTTTTTCCAGCCGTTCTTTGATCCCGTCAATCACCACGTCCGGTGTGGCAAATTCCATATCAGCTACCCACATACGGATGAATTCTTCATCTTTGAATGGGAATACCATCGTTTTATCGGTATGAAAGATGTAACCGCGGAATCCATCTGTGTTTAAAGCGTTTGTGTTACTTCTGTCGATGATTTCATCAAAATTATACATATTTTTCAGTGCCTTCCCATTTACTATGCCTATCCCTGGTTTTGATTTTATCAATGCTAAAATCATCAGTCAAAAAGCACTATCTTTCGTAAGAGTGGATTTTTTGCTTGCTTTTTTGACTCAGAATAGAATTATTTTGATTCATATGATAAAATAAGACCATGCTCTGGAAAAAGACTTCAAAATAAGAATTTTTATATTTTTAAGAAAGCTTTTCAGAAGGGAGGCACTATGTCGGAAGTTACCGGGGAAATTGGAAAAAGAATTCGCAATTTCCGTAAAACGCGAAAGCTCACATTGGCCCAACTATCCCAAATTATCCGAAAAAGTCAGTCAACGATATCCAAATATGAAACTGGTGAGATTGTTGTTGATATCGAGACCCTTTATGACATAGCGGATGCGCTTCATATCCATGTGGAACAACTGCTCTGCTGTCGCCGTAATCGTGCTTCTATTTCCTCCAGCGGCTATCATCCTGCGTTTTTCAATGGGATGTCACAGTTTTATTCCTATCTGTTTGACGGACGCAGCAATCAACTGATCCGGTGTGTGTTCGACGTTTTATCACAAACCGAAGACAATCGTTATAAGATCATGATGTATATGAACTTCAGAGATTATGAAATGTATCAAAACTGCGAAAATACATATTGGGGGTATATCGAACACTATGACGCATTGACGAATATCATATTGACCAATCAGGACACCCCCATGGAAAAAGCCAGAGTCCAAATCTTGGCTTCTTATCTGGATTCCAACACCAAGTGGGGCCTATTCAATGGCTTTTCATCCAGACCCATGATGCCGGTTGCTATTAAGATGCTTTTCTCTAAGGAAAGACTAAAAGAAGATGCCGAACTCATTCGGCAATTGAAAGTTTCCAGAGAGGATATAAGATTGTTGAAGCTTTACAATATGATGTCTGTTACATAGAGAAGGCTATACTATGTGGTTTTAGAGGGGCAGAGCCATCCTTACAAGCCTTTCAATACAAGTTAATTCCCAAAGAAGTACCGCAGGAGCAAATTCATCACTCCTGCGGTACTAACATACGGATAAGTGCAATTATTTTCTCAGCGCCTTTGCAACGACTTCGGCAGCCTTGATGAGTGGATAGCCGGCCGGTGATGCGGTCAGCATCGGATGAGTCCCGATCTGGGCGACCAGGAGATCGTTGACAGTCATTTGATTTTGGATAGCAAAGCCAATAACGTTGGTCAACTCACCGACGCTCCTTCCTCCCATGGTTTCTCCGCCAAGAATGACGCCGTTAGTCTTGGAAACGATCAGCTTGACCGTCTGCTTCTGTGTATACTCCAGACAACCAGGATGGGTATCGAAGCCCGTGAAACTGCCTGTCACAACGTCAAAGCCCTCGTTTTTTGCGGAAACTTCGTTCAAGCCGGCAACTCCATAAGCTGTGTCGCCAACACAAGTGGCATAGATTCCAATCGTCCCTCTGAAGGTGCTGACGGTAGACAGTGCATATAGATTTAGCCCAGCCACCCTGGCCTCGGCGCAAGCGGCTGAAGCTAACATGATCCGGCTGAGCTTACCTGTAAGAAAATCTCTCTTTTCGGAACAATCGCCTACCGCAAAATGATCGGCAGCCGAGGTTCTTTTGTATTGATCAGTTTCGACAAAGCCCAGTTCGTTCAGATCAAGGCCCATTTTTTTCGCCAGCACATTGTTAGGCGTGTATCCGAGTGCCAGGATAACAGCGTCTGCTTCAAGCTGCTCACCATTATCCAGCAATACACTCGTCACCTTATCGCTGCCCAGAATTTCTTTTATACCGATACCGGTTTTGATGGCTACCCCTCTTGACGTTAGCTTTTCGTTAGCCGCCGCAGCGAATTCCTCATCGAAAGCCAGGCCCAGAATCCTCGGCATGATTTCGACTATGGTCACGTCATGTCCGCAAGAATTAAGCTCATCCGCAGCCTCGACCCCAATAAAGCCAGCCCCCACCATTACAACATTTTTTAACTTGGCAATCTTTTGATTCAGATCGTCAAGATAGATTTTATCTTTAGGAATTGTATAAACGTTTTTAAGGTTTGTTCCTTTTAGCCAGCTTGGCACGACCGGCATAGAGCCTGTCCCCAGGATCATTTTGTCATATTCGATCTCTTCGCCGTCAGCCGTTTTTGCAATTTTTTTGCTTACATCGGCCTCCGTGACTTCTCCGAATTTAATCTCGACGCCAAGCTGATTAAGTCCTGCATCCGGAAGGATGTTTTTTTCGCTGGTCCCGACAGTAGAGAAGATATACGGGATACCGCATGGTATCATGACTTTTTCTTCTTTTCTGATGAGAACCACTTTTTTGTCAGGATTGCAGGATTTTGCCGTTGTCGCTGCTACCAAACCAGCAGCGCTTCCGCCGATAACTAATACATCTGTTTTCAAGAAAATGCCTCCTTTATTTTAATTGGATAATGGATACACCTAATCATTTTGATATTACGGCTTTATAATATTATAATACCGTAATATCAGGGGCCAAAAAAATACATCATTTATCCAGAAATATTTTCACAAGCTCTCTCATCCTTTCGTCGGCAAGCGAATAGAACACTTCCGATCCGATCCGTTCGCTTTTAATAATTCCTTTGCTCTTAAGGATTGAAAGATGCTGAGAGACATTGGATTGAGACATTCCCAGGCATTCCTGCATTTGCCCGACGATCAAGCTTGTTGTTGTCAGCTTGTTGACAACGCATAATCTGGCCGGATGGCTTAGCGCCTTAAAAATCTCGGATGAGTCTACCAAGTTCTTTTGATATTTGGCCATCTCTTTTCAACCCTTTTCAGTAAGTTTCTTAGTAAATGTTCTATACGCAGCGTTTCTCTCCTCGATTTCAATGAATAAGATTGTGAAGTCATTCACGATTTCAGCGTATGGCTATAATATAATCCTGTTATGGGCATCTGTCAATAATGATCGACCCTGTGCTGTGCTTATGAAAGAAATCACGAAAATATAAGGCCGTTGAAATGCTAAAAAAGAGGTTTCAAGGCCAAGAGGTGTCCAGCTTAATATCATTTATCTGAGCGAGTAAAGCTTATTCTTAAATTGTAAATTTCCACGAACAGTTACAGGTATCATCCGTCATCTCCGGATAACAACTGAGCGCTTCACATTCAATCCGATTGTCGATTGTCTTGGCGAAAAGGCTGTATTCGATTATACCGACCGATTTGCAGGGATGGAACTCCATTCCTTTTCTTTTTCGGGCATTCTGCACCCGGCAATCTAGGGTCCTGTAAATTAAGCTATGATCCTTAATGATAATCTCATCCTCATTGATATTAGCGTACATCCGATATTTCAATGCTTTTGCCAACCCTTTTAAGCCGGCTTGCTCCGGAAGCTTTAAGAATTCCTTTATTCTATTTGCTTCAATAACGGTAAACCGCCTCCAGGCATTTTCATCATGCTCAATGGCTTCCTGCATGCCGAATTTATCTTCAATGGACTGAAACCAAACGCCGTCCATCGCCAGCCAGTTTTTTGCATAAATCTCTATTAACTTGAGCAATTCTTCTTTGCCCAGATTGCTAATTTCTTTGTTCATCACATTTAACCCTCTCCAATTTCTAATTTTTGCACAGAAGGACCACCTAGAAGGACTTCACCATTCCAACTCTTTCAAAGAGGCCATATTATTCATTTTTCTGGCAATCGGGACAGTAGCCATAGATATTAAGCTTATGTCCGGAGATCACATAATCCGTTTCTTTTTTCAAGGTTTCTTCATAGCCTTCCAGTGGACAATGTTCAATGGCCAAGATTCTTTTACAACCTAAGCATATCAAATAATGCCTGTGTCCCATCCGATTGTATTCAAAAAGTGCTTTGTCTTCGCCAGCGATAATAAGCTTTGTAACCAGTTTTTTGTCCGTCAGAGCTTCAAGCGTCCTGTAAACGGTTGAAAAGCTCATCGTGATATCTTTTTCATTTAATTCGCGGAACAGCCTGTCGGCTGCGACAGGCTGATCACTTTGCTCAAGAATGTCAAGTATGGCAGTGCGGCATTTTGTGTTTCTCAGTCCATTTCGCCTTAAGTCATCCACAATATCCATATGTTTGTGTCACGCTCCTTTCTGCCGGTTACTACGGCACTCATTTTCAGTGGTAATCTTTCTTCGTTCCAAATGCCTACGGATAGCACGTATCATGTATACCAAAAAATAGAATATAACTGACAGGATTACAATTGCGGCTCCGGATGCGATATTTATATCATAAGATATCCACAAACCCGATATACAGAAAATCATCCCAAGCATCACCGAATAGATCATGCGCTTTTTGAGATTTGATGTGAGCATCCCCGCTGTAGCCGCAGGGGCCGTAAGCAAGGCGAGCACAAGAATTATGCCAACGACCCGGATTAAAACTACAACGGTCATTGCAATCAGAACTAAAAGCAGATATTCCAAAAATGTAGTTTTAATGCCTCTGATCGTGGCGAATTCCTCGTCAAACAGATAGGCTTTCCAGTCATTGAATAAAGCGATGATAATGAACATTATGATGGCCGTCAGGCAGATCATTAAATAAAGGTCGGCGCGTGTAACAGATAAAATACTGCCGAAAAGATAGGAGCTTATGTCAGGGGGATATCCGGGCATGAGAAAAATAAATAAGATACCCAAAGCCATCCCGAGCGACCAAAACAAACCAATCACAACATCCGAGTGCGTGCCGCCTTTTCTTTTTATGTATCCGATTCCAAGCGCCGCGCATATGGAAAACAAAAACGCACCAATGATAGGCTCAAAGCCCATCAGGTAGCCCAGACCTACACCGCCGTAAGAGGTGTGCGCGATGCCACCGCTCATCATGACCAGCTTTTTTTCAACAATGATGACTCCGATCATGCCGCAGACAATGCTGGCGAGTATGCCTGAAAGGAAAGCATTCTGTAGGAACTGATATTCAAGAAGTGCATTAATCATTGGTCTTTTCCTCCTCGTGATCCCTGAGAACCCTATGAGGCACTCCATGGGCGATCAGGTCAACAGGACAGCCATAGAGGTTATTTACGGCCTTTTCGGTAAGCTCAGGCTCCCCGTGATATACAAGCTGTCCATTAAGGCATGCCAGACGGTTAACCTGTGAAGAAACGGCAAGCAGGTCGTGTGTGACCAGAATAATAGTCATATTTTTGTTCAGCTCCGCAAGCAGGCTGTAGATCTGGTCGCGGGAGGCGGCGTCTACGCTGGCGGTCGGTTCATCTAAAAGCAAAAGCCTGGGATTTGTGGCAAGTGCCCTTGCAATGAGCATTTTTTGAAATTCTCCTCCCGACAGCTCCGAAATCTGCCGATTTGCAAGGTCCGTGATCCCAACTTTTTCAAGCAATGTATACACAGACTCATTATCTTTTGAGGAATATCTAAAAAAAGGAGCTATCCCCTGCTTTAAGTGTCCTGTTAAAACAACCTCAAATAAGCTGATGGGAAATTTCCGGTTTAATAAAGCAAACTGGGGGACATATCCAACAAGGGACCTGTTTTTATGCGCATTGCCCCCATAGATACTGATATTTCCGGATGAGACGGGAATAAGTCCTAAAATGGCTTTCAGGAGGGTGGATTTCCCTCCGCCGTTTGGCCCTATGATACCCAGATATTCTCCGTCTGACACGTCCAGACAGACGCCCATGATCGCGGGCGTATGTCCGTAATGGACCGACAAGTTTTCTATATGTACGGCGTACTCTCCGCTCATTTCATAACTCCACTTATCGCTTCGGTCATACGTTCGAGGTTTGCAATATAATCATCCGACAAAGGCTCAAGAATGACTTTTTCTCCGTCGATTTCTTCAGCAAACGCATCGGGCTGTTTGCTGTCGATCTCGGCTTGGGAGAAGATAGCTTTAATATTTTCTGCTTTGGCAAGGTCGATCATGTCCTGTAAATGCTGTGGTGTGGCTTCCTTACCATTCTCCTCAAGTGCATACATCTGGAGTCCGTAATCGTCCGCAAAATATCCGTAGGCCGGATGGAAGACGATGAATGTCTTATTATGAATCGCAGCAAAAGTTTCCGTAATTTCAGCGTCAACGCGGTCAAGCTCTTTCATGAACGCCTCCGCATTATCCTGATATGTCTGCGCGTGCTCAGAGTCGAGGCCGGCCATAGTTTCTGCGATTACTTTAACCATTACCTTTGCCCGTCTGGGGGAGAGCCAGATGTGCGGGTCCCGCTTTCCGGGGCTGAACTCCCTATCGGGATAGACTTCCGCAACCTTAACCGGCAGGTCCACGATTTCCATATCCTCTGCTTTTGGCAGTATGTTGGCCTTTTCCGTAGGTACGCCTATCGTGAAGTAGACGGAGGCCCTGCCGAAGTTCTCCATCTCCTTTGGTGTAGGCTCGTAATTGCCGGGGCTGTTGCCTGGAGGTACAATCGTAACCACTTCCGCCAAATCTCCGCATACCGCTTCTACGAGAGCCTTTTGCGGCAGGATCGTTACAGCGATAATGGTTTTTACATTCCCGGTTTTCGATGGTTGCTGGCTACCGCAGCCTGAAACAAGCAGGAGACTGAGAGCAAAGATCAAACCCAAGGCGGTACACATAACCTTTTTTAATTTCATTGGCATCATCATCTGCCTTTCAATTCCATCCGCAAGTGGGAAGCATTTGCATTTAAATTATATGGTGGTTATGGGCATTTGTCAATAATGATCGGCCGTTTGTTGTGTTCATGAAAGAAACCGCGAAAATATAAATGAACAATATGATGCCCAAAAGCGCTTGCACTTTTGGGCATTTGTTTAATCCGCTATTGAACTGGCACTAAATTTCAGTTATACATCCCGTTTTGTGCCATATAGTTGTAAATCTGCTCACCGTGTTGTTGTTCTTCTTTTTGTATATGGTTAAGAACATTCCTTGCGTTCGTATCCTTAAACTCAAAGATGGCAGTATTATAAACAGACGACACATGTTTTTCGGTTGATAATAAATCAGTGCAAAGATAACTGTCTCTTTGCTTGTTGGGGTCTGAGGACGCCGCGTTATAAGTTGGAGTAAAATTTAACTGCGCCTGTTTATTCCCTCCCGCCTGCATTGCTGGAACGGTTCCGCCCATGATTTGATTAATTGTATCCAAATGTTGCTGTTCAACCTGCCCAATCTGAGTGAATAAACCCTTAAGCTGGCCATCGTGAGCTTCGGCCGCATACTTATTATACTTTTCCACACAGGTCTGCTCTTGCTCTTTCAAATCTTTCAGGAACGATGTTTCTTTTTGTGTTAATTGCATTTCTTATCACCTCGATAATAGTCTGCTGGATATTATCGGGTTTTATACCCCAATATCAAAAATTTCGAGCATATGTCAGAAATA
>CAYZDF010000059.1:8711-16248 GCA_964477085.1 uncultured Gracilibacteraceae bacterium
AAACCGTGTGCGCGCAAGAAGCGTGTATAAGCAGATACGAAGTCTGTATTTCGGTAGTATATGGCATTACGAATAATTGAAGAATAAAGCTATGTCATGAAGGCTAGAATGCAGCAGACGTTGCGTCTTAGCCTTTTTATATTCCAAACCCCAGCTTTTGAGGGTTGGTTTTACGATTTATAATGCAAGATATGTGACACAAACAGGAGGAAAGCGAAATGAACAAGGAATTATGGGAGAAAGCAGTGGCCTTTCACGGTCACGAATGCCCTGGTCTGGCAATAGGATTTAAAGCGTGCGAGGCAGCAGCAGAAAAAATGGGGATTGGCGTATCAGACGATGAGGAGATCGTCTGTATTACCGAAAACGACGCCTGCGGCGTGGATGCCATTCAGTCTCTTTTAAGCTGTACTTTCGGCAAGGGAAATCTTCTTTACCATGGTACAGGAAAGCAGGCATTTTCTTTCTTTGACCGCAAGAATAATAAAAGGCTTCGGGTATGCCTGAAGCCAGGGAAAAACGAAGGCATGGATCGGATACAGTGGAGGGAATACCTCTTAAATGCTCCTGTAGATGAAGTTTTTACTTTTTCAGAGCCGAAATTGGATTTACCGGAAAAGGCCCGGCTGTTTCAAACTGTCGTATGCGAGATTTGCGGTGAAGGCGCTCCCGAGCATAAAATGCACTTGCAGGATGGCAAAACGGTATGTGCCGATTGCTTTAAGAGTTATAGCAGAGGCTGGTAATATAGAAAGGAATGTAGTAATGAAAAAAACCATAGTATTCATTCTGATCGTTACTCTTGCAGTCTGCTTATTTGCCGGTTGTGGAAACAATAAAACAAGCGGCCTGTCCGATTCCTCTTCCGAGACAAGAACGATCACAGACAGCGCCGGACGTACAGTTGAGATACCCACAACCGTAGAGAAAATTGTTGCCCTTGGGAATACACCTCGAATGATTACATATCTTGGACTGGCAAATAAAGTGGTAGGAATCAGCGGAATGGTTTCGGATCAGATAACCCCTATTACAGCTTATGCTTATGCCAACAAAGAACTGTGGGCAAAAGTGCCCCTTGTTGGTACAGATGCAGCCGGGGCTACCGACTACTATCCGGAGCAGATCATCGCCGTTCATCCCGACGTGATTTTATGCTCATACACAAAGGAACTGGGGGACGATATTCAAACTAAAACAGGCATCCCGGTGGTTGTAGTTCCAATGGGTACTTTATTTGGGAAAGACTATGAGGACGCGCTGCGCCTCCTGGGTGATGTCTGCGGCGTGAAAGATCGGGCTGAAGGAGTGATTTCCTACATCAACGATTGTCTGAAGGACTTCGAAACAAGGACTTCCGGCATTCCTGATACAGACAAGCCCACTGTTTTAGGGGCCGCAGCAACCTTCAAGGGCGCACATGGAATAGAGGGTGTTTACATTAAATATGCCGTATTTGAAGCAATTTCCGCAAATGATGTTACCAAAGACATCTCTGGCGAAGCCAGTGTAGTGGTGATTGACAAGGAAAAGGTTCTCGGGTGGAATCCGCAATATATTTTTCTTGATAGCGGCGGTGTCAATCTTGTTAAGACGGACTATAAGAAAACTCCAGACTTTTATGCGCATCTTATGGCCGTTGGGGACGGAAACCTTTATCAATACCCGAGCTCTACTTCCTATTATTCAAACGTTGAAATATCCATTGTTAATAGCTATTATGTTGCAAGCATACTCTACCCGGAGCAGTTTGAGGATATCGATTTTAATGATAAAGCCAACGAGATTTTCAAGTTCTTCCTTGGCACCGACGATTATCTCAGCAAACTTGAAACTGCTGGCGCAGGTTACAGCACAGTAAGTCTCGGTGACAACTGATGGCAGACGACCGTGTAACTCAGCTCCAATCATATAACGCCTTTTTAAGACGAAAAAGGCTTGTGTTGGTGATAGCGATTTTTGCAACAGTTGTAATAGCAGTCTTTGCAGTCAGTGTCGGTTCTCTGAATGTTCCCATATCTGAAATAATCAAAACGGTTTTTGGCAAAGGTGAACCACAGTCCCATACAATTATTATGAACATAAGACTGCCGCGCGTCACGGCGGCTATCCTTGTAGGCGCAATGCTGGCTGTTTCCGGGGCGGTCATGCAATGCGTTCTGCAAAACCCATTGGCATCGGCGTCAACATTGGGTGTATCACAGGGCGCAGCCTTCGGCGCGGCGCTGGGCATCATCGTATTTGGCGGAGGAGTCGTAAATTCCGATTCCGCAGCAACAGCGATTGCAATCAATAATCCCTACATCGTGACCTTATGCGCTTTTTTATGCGGATCGATATCCACGTTCGTCGTTATTATTTTATCTCAATTTAAGAAGGAGCTTGGCCCTGGAGGACTCATATTAGCCGGAGTTGCTTTAAGCTCTCTGTTTACCGGTGGCAGCACATTGCTCCAGTATTTTGCGGATGAAACAAAAATCAGCGCTGTTGTGTTCTGGACTTTCGGAAATCTGGGATCAGCAGGCTGGACCGAGCTTTTGATTCTTGTAGCGGTATTTTTAGTCGCAATGGTATATTTTTTGCTAAACCGTTGGAACTATAACGCGATGGAAAGTGGAGCGGACACTGCAAAAAGCCTTGGTGTTAGCACAAGGACGGTTATGCTCATCAGTATGGGAATTTGCTCTTTGGCATCGGCAATTGCGGTATCTTTTGTGGGCATTATCAGCTTTGTAGGACTTGTGGCTCCGCATATAATGCGCAGATTTGTCGGCAACGATTACCGGTATCTTATACCGTGTTCCGCTGCTGCCGGGGCGCTGCTTCTCATTTTGGCCGACACATTCGGCAGGCTGATTATTGCGCCGGTTATACTTCCGATTGGTGCTATCACTTCGTTTTTGGGTGCTCCCATGTTCCTCTACCTTCTGTTTAGGGGGTTTAAGAGCCATGGTTGAAATTAATAATATTACCTTCGCCTATAACCGAAGCTCAAAAAACATATTAGAGGAAATAAGCTTCGATATACAGAAGAATCAATGTATAGCAATTTTAGGGAACAATGGAGCAGGTAAAAGCACGTTGCTCAAGTGTATCGACCGCATTTGTCCTGCACACGAAGGTTCTGTGTTTGTTGACAGCAATGACGTTTTCCATATGACTAAAAGTTTGATGGCACAGAATATCGCATATGTGCAACAAAACAACGAGCCGATTAACATGACAGTCTTCGATGCGGTCCTTCTTGGCAGGAAGCCATATATTAAGTGGGATGCATCCTCGAAAGACAGGCAAATCGTATGCGAGATCATGAGGAAAATGGAGCTGGACGATTTCTCATTGCGTAATGTATCGGAGCTTTCGGGCGGCGAATTGCAAAAGGTGATGCTGGCCCGCGCCTTGGCACAAGAACCGAAGCTTTTATTACTTGATGAACCCACAAGTAACCTCGATCCGCGCAATCAGCATGAAGTGCTTTGCATCGTCAAAGAAATCGCGCAGGAACATAATATTTGTGTAGCAATCATCCTTCATGACCTCAACCTTGCCATTCGTTACTGTGATCGTTTCCTCTTCCTTAAAGATTCACATGTCTTTTCCTATGGCGGGTTAGAAGTAATGACCCCAGAAAACATTGAAGAAGTTTATAAGATGCACGTCCATATTATCGAATACATGGGAGTTCCAGTTATCGTTCCTTTTCCTGACGAGAAAATTAAGATGAATTCCATTGTGGGGAAAGCGTAGGAAGGTAAATATACGAATTATGCGCAGCTATAGAATTTCGATGGATTTTGCATCATATCGTATCAGACCGTCCTTTCTCATTTTCGCCAGTTCTCTTGACAGCGATGTACGCTGAACCCCCATTTTTTCAGCCCAGGCTTTTTTGGTTATATTAAGCTGAACTTTATCCGAATTTTGCTTTTGTCGCTCATATTCCATATAATTCATAATGCATTCCCGAATCGTTTTGTTGACATAGTGCTTGATGCGATCCCCAAGGATTACCGCATGATCGGAAACAAATTCAAGATAACTTCTCAGGAAACCATGGTTGTTTGAGAAGAGCGCGAAAAGGCGCTCTTTATTGATTTCTAAAATTATGGTGGGTTGTTTTGCGGTGATCGTCATAGGGTAATGCGGGTTTTTAGAAAACAACAAATTTCCCCCCAGAATTTCGTTGCTGTAGAATTCCGCTATATTCATAAGATTTCCTGATTCGTCAATACGTTCAATGGCCACCTTGCCTGAAAGAATGATCTCAAGCTTTAAGCATACCTCACCGGAAAAATGAACGATGTTGTTTCTTTCATAGGTACTTATTTTGAAACTTCTATCTCTTAAATAAGAATTGATTTCCTCATCAGATATGGAACTTAAAGGAACGCTTTTTCTTATAAGGGCTATATGCTTACTCATTGCTATATCTCCCTTCTTTATAAGAGTTACCTTGGTAACACCTTTTTCCCTATTATATCTGTATAATCGAAGCAGAGCAAGTTAAAGGGGGAAATAGCGCGTGAAGCATATTACGACCATTATTCGGCTCCTATTTCTGGCACTGTTCGTATTTTTTCTGGCAATCGGTAAGCCTATGCTGTGGCTTGGGCTGTTTGCGATAAGCCTTCTGGCCGCATTGATTTTCGGAAGGATTTATTGCGGATATGTATGCCCCATGAACACATTGATGATACCGGCAGAATGGATTTCAAAGAAACTTAAAATTCAAACTCAGAAAGCGCCTAAATGGCTGAGGAGCGGGTATTTTTCATGGATATCCCTTATTGTCAGTATAGCGGCGCTGCTTTTGCTGAAAAGATTTCTGCATATTGACTTGCCGATTTTACCTATATGGCTGGCGATAGCAATCATCGTTACCCTTGTATATGGGCCTGCGGTATTCCACAATCTTATATGCCCATTCGGGGCACTCCAAAAGCTATTCGGCCGGTTTGCAAGATTCTCAAAGAAAGTCGATAAAACCGCGTGCATTGGATGCAAATTATGCGAAAAGGCTTGTCCGTCTGATGCAATAGCTGTTATGGGTGAAGAGAAGAAAGCTATTATAAACACCGCATTGTGCCACCAATGCACAAACTGTCAGCAGGCTTGTCCGAAGGAAGCAATTCACTACTCCAAATAAATCATCCACAATATCCTGTTTCGGTGTAATTGCAACAGGTCAAGGACAGGATTATAAGTAAACTAATAGACATCGTTTATTACGATGGGAGGTTTGTAATGATGATAGAGCAGATTTTCAAGTTAGCCAAGGGCAATGAAAAGGCGATAGAAAAAGTCGTATTTGACGAGAACATTCATTACCTGCATATGGTGTTTAATCAAAACGAGGGCCTTCCTGAGCACTTTTCCAATTCAAACGTATATATGACTGTTATTAGAGGCACGCTCTCGATAGGGCTTAACGAGCAGGAAGTCCATGAATATGCTTCCGGCACATTGTTGAAAATTCCTTTTCAGACCAAGATGAATGTCAAAAACCTGCACACGGATACTTTGGAATTGATCGTTGTAAAGGCTCCAGCGCCGAAGAACTGAAAAAATATTTAATTAGGGATTGACCTAAATGAATTCTTGCCCCATAATCTAATTAGGGAATTGCCTAATCAGATTATGGGGGTGCGTTATGAATACGACAATGGTGCTAAAGGCCATCGCGGACGAAACACGCATGAAAATACTGACGCTTTTACTGCGGCACAGTTATTGTGTCCGTGGATTAGCCAATGCGCTCGAATTGACTGAGGCCACTATATCCCAACATCTTAAAGTGCTGCGGGAAGCCGGTTTGCTCGTTGGTGAGAAACGCGGGTACTTCATGCACTATGATGTGGATCGTTCTGTGCTACATGAACTGGCTGGCGAAATAGAAGCTCTGATCACTATTGAACGCACCCCCTGTAAACCGGCCAAGCGTGATGATTGCCCCGTTACCGAATCGAAAAGCTGCATAAAACAAGGTCAATGCAGCGATCAGGTAAAGGAGTTTTGCCACGGTTCAAATCAAGACAAGGAGGGCGCATCATGAGCATTGTCACTGTCACAAATCTTAAAAAGACATACGGCGATTTTAGCGCAGTTGATGGTATCAATTTCTCCATTGAGCAAGGTGAGATATTCGGCTTTTTAGGGCCGAATGGCGCGGGGAAAACCTCAACCATCAATATGATGATCGGTTTGTCGCGGCCCACGCAAGGTGAAATTATCATTGATGGGATTGATGCACGGCGGCAGACAAAGAAAGCGCAGGCCATTATGGGCATCGTCCCCGATGAAAGCAACCTCTACAATGAGATGGACGGGTTTGAAAATTTATGCTTCTGCGCCGCCCTTTACGGTATGCGGAGAGAGGAACGGGAACCCAAAGCCCGGCAGCTCTTGGAGCAATTCCACTTGAAGGAGGCTGGGAAGCGTCCCTTCAAAGCCTATTCCAAAGGAATGCGCCGCAAGCTGACCATCGCGGCGGCAATTATCCACTCCCCCCGTATCCTGTTTCTTGACGAACCGACCACCGGCATAGATGTGGAAAGTGCCCGGCAAATACGAGAGCTTATTCTAAAATTAAAAGAACAGGGCACGACTGTGTTCATCACCACCCACTATATCGAAGACGCCGAGCGAATTTGTGACAGACTGGCGTTCATCGTCAGCGGTAAGATTATCGCAAATGGGTCTGTGGATGAATTGATGGAAAGCGCATCGCACGGCTACGCGGTCAGGCTGATGACAAACATCAATTCAGAAAACCTTGCCGACGATTTACAGGCGCAGTTTGAAGGCAGCGCCGTTGAAATTACGCGTGACCATGCGCTAGTACTCAGATCGGAAGAACGCATCCCGCTGCTGCCCGTTATGGAATATTTTGATCGCAACGGCATTGCAGTCTATGAAGCCAGAGAACTGCGGCCCACGCTGGAGGATGTGTTTGTTAAGCTGACCGGCATTGAAGCTGCTAAGCTTAAAAAGGAAAAAGAAAAAGGAGGGAACGGCCAATGAAAAGCTGGGTTGCGTTTTGGAACATCCTTAAAAAGGATGCGAAAACATACTATCTCAAGCCACCGAATATCAGTTGGGGAATTATCTTTCCATTATCCTGGACGTTGATGCAGCTCATTCGTTCTCCCGGTGGAAATATGCTGGAGCTGCTTCCTGGTCTGATCGCCATGAGTGTTCTGTTCGGAACGACTTCCATGCTGGCCGTAACCATCACCTTTGAACGGAGCGGGCGGTCGTTTGACAGGCTGCTGCTTGCGCCGATCAGCGTGAGCACAATGGTATTGGCGAAAATCACCGGCGCAATCGTCTTCGGCATCTTCAACGCTTTTGTTCCGGTCATCTTTGCCGCTTTTTTCGTAAACCTCGGCGCAATAAATTGGGGCATGATGTTGCTGGCGGTACTGCTGATCGCCATAACGTCAACCTTGCTTGGCTTGCTCATCGCGGTATCTGCAAAGCAGGTTTTTGAAGCGCAGACATTCTCAAACTTTTTCCGTTTCCCGATGCTTTTCCTGTG
>CAYZDF010000060.1:0-16193 GCA_964477085.1 uncultured Gracilibacteraceae bacterium
GAACATCTGAAATGGCTAAAGGTTCCTACAGAGTGATAGAATCTAGCATAAGCTTAAACGTTGTGTAGTTTTGAAGGAACAGGAGGTTCCAAAGTTCAAATTCGCCAGTACGGCGATAGAATTTGAACATCCTATTGAAAAACCTTCATACATCATCTGGTGACAATACCGGAGGGGTACCACCCGTTCCCATCTCGAACACGGAAGTTAAGACCTCCAGGGCTGAAAATACCACTAGGGAAAATAAGTCGTTGCCAGGTAACCAAAAGAGCACATGAAAATGTGCTCTTTCACTTTATAATACGACATATTTTCCCTTCATGTATAATAATCGTAGAATAATACTTGCAAAAAATAAGCATCTGGTATAATCCTGTCTTTGACAGTTGAAAGAGGCAAAAAGCTTGGAAACCCTTTAGCATAGGGCGTTCCAAGCTTTCTTTTTTTTGAAAATTTTTGCGTACTTTTTTTATTTTTTAGTCTCTTTATAAATTTTTTTCATCTGTTTGTTGTTGACAATCTGATAATCTGTTCTAAATCCGAATGCTTCATGGAGTGCATCTGTAAAATCAGTTCGGGTATAAGTTGGCATGTAGCCTTCGCCCGGAACTGATAAAAAATTCATTTCTTTTATCTGAGTAATAATTTGACTTATCGTAAACTTTCCGTTCAGTTTCTTTTCCAGGTATCGATACAAAACCAGAGCAAGGAAGCAGGTGGTGAAATGAGCCTTGATCCGATCATCCCTGCGAAGGTATACGGGCCGGGCCTTGAATTCACTCTTCATGATTCTGAAGCATTCTTCAATCTCCCAGCGGCGGTGATTGATCTTTGTAATGGCAGCAGCGTCATCTTCGAGATTAGTACAGACGGCATAAAATCCATCGTACATGGCTTCGTTGGCTATGGCTTCTTCATTCAGGCTGTAAATGGTCTTGTCAGCAATTTCGCCGTCACCGGTGACCTTGGTTGATGAAATGAAACGCTTATAATCGTTTTGCTTTTTCTTATCGATGTCCTTTGGCTTGTTGTCCAGAAGCTTAACAGCGCGCTCTAGCTGTCTGTTTCTAATCTGACGCTGGTAATCCCTATATTTCAAGGAATAGGTAACAATAAGTTTTTGTTCAAGTCCATCTTCTTTTATCCAGCGCTCTTTGTAAAAAGTATCGTTCTTGAATTTTTCATACAAGACATCATTTTTATCAAAAGTGCTTATATCGAAGGTTTCAGTGAAAGAAGGATGGGTCCATCCGGTAGGCTCCAGTGCCCACTCTTTGAGATGCTTTTTCAGCTTCTTGACAGATTGAGTGGTGATGAAGGAGCGTTTATTGATATTATTAAATTTCCGGTTATCTGTCGAGGACAACCCAGCATCAGTGCAGACGATAAACTTAGACAGTTTGAAATCCTGGAGTATCTGTTTTTCTAAAGGTTTGAGGGTAATCTGTTCATTGGTGTTGCCGCTGTGGATGCTGAAAGCAAGAGGAATACCGTCCCCATCCATGAACAGACCCATTTCAACGATAGGATTGGGTTTATGTTCCTTGCTGGCACCGTATTGTCTAAGGCCGTCCTCCTGTTCAATCTCAAAGAAGTAGTTGGTGCAGTCGTAATAGAGGATACGATCATTACGTTCGGAAACCGAGAGACTGTTCTTGTAAAGTTCGGATTGTATAAAATCAGATTCTTGTGCGATAAATTCCAAGGCGCGATAAACATGCTGTAACTCAAAGTTGGGTTGTTCCAGCAAATGTTTAGATTCTTCAAAGGTATTAAGCTTGGAAGACGGAAAGATTACTCTGCCGTAGACCAAACGGGAGAGTATGGAGTCTAGGTCAAAGGTGAATTTATGTCTTGACGAGATATGCTTACAAATCTTATGTAACCCTAATTGATGGTAGAGCAGTTGTAGGAACAGGTAACCACCGTTAAAGAAGATTTGTTCATCCTTATCAATGAGCTTAGATTGGTAGCGAGTTATCTTGATTGGACGATTTTCTTCTTTTTCTTTGCGATTAAGTTCGGTAATGTATTCCTTTGCCCATCTATAAGGGTCTTGGCCATTAAGCTTTTTTCTCAATTCAGCTTCGGTACCAAGTTTTTCTACAATTCTTGAAGTTCGCTTGCCATTTTTATAAACATCGTTAATAACGTAAAAAGATAAGGAATTCTTTGATTCAGAAGTTTTGAGTCTCATATGCCCTCCAAGTCCATTTATACTAGTATTATAACATAGTACGAAATAGTACGAAAGAGTTAAATGCAAAATTTGACAAAAAAATAAGCCTATATCAAGGCTTTCTGCGTTTTTCTCTTTATTCAACTGTCAAAGACCCGAGTAAAATAATACTTGCAAAAAATAAGCATCTGGTATTATAATAATAGAAATAATATTATAGTGCAGCTAAAACGAAGATTGAGAATAGTAATCATAAATGGAACATTTCAGAGAGTCGCAGGTTGGTGTGATTGTGGCAGGAAAGTTTATGATGAATGGCCTCATGAGTACGGCCCGAAATAATAGTAGGCGTCGTCGGGAATCCTACCCGTTATCATCAGGACGTGTATGATAGTACATGGTAGAGCGGGTATAGTAATATACCAATTTGGGTGGTACCGCAGGAGATATAACCTCTTGTCCCTTTTTAGGGATAAGGGTTTTTTTAATTTCCTGGATATAAATCGGAAGCAGCTAGGGGTGAGTTTAATGTCAGGAGGAACGATGATGAGCAATGAACAAAAATGCTTTTACTGCCGAGATGGTCTTAACATTTGTTGTACAAAAATACAAATAAATCCGTCTTTTAAAGCTCAGTTAATTAAGAATTTAGACTCTTCCTTAGGGGTGTATTTCTGTAGCAGTTTTGAATATCCGGGAAGATATACACGATGGGATATTGGGTTTGCTAATCCCCCAGTTGAGATTCGAACATTTGGGAGAAGAGTAGAAATAACGGCCCTGCATAAAAAAGGAAAGGTATTATTGGAGTTTATCTATGATTCTTTAAGCAAAGCCGATTATTTTAAATACCTTCGAAGACAAGCGAATAAAATAAGTGGTGAAATTCAAGAAAGTACAGAAGTTTTTGCTGAGGAGGAAAGAAGCCGTCAAAAATCAGTTTTTTCAATGGTAAGGAGCATCATACAAGCTTTTTTCTCAGATGAAGACCATTTCCTTGGATTATATGGAAGTTATGGCTATGACCTGATTTTCCAGTTCGAAAGTACAGATATAAAAAGACCCAGAGATGATACCCAAGCAGATATGGTTTTGTTTATCCCTGATGAAATATTTGTTATTGATCATCAAAAAGACGAGACCTTTATAGTGAGTTATGAATTTGAGTACCATGGATATTCAACTAATAATTTGAGCAAAGTTAACCTTAAACATGCGGAGCAGATCAGTGAAAAAAGCCAGAATATTACTTCCTATGTTAAAGGCGACTATGCTCAAAAAGTTAAAAAAGCAAAGGAATACTTTAAAAGAGGGGATTTCTTTGAAGTCGTTCCATCCCACACATTTTATAAAGAGTGTAATGCCAGACCCTCGGCTATTTTTAATAATCTCAAAAAAATAAACCCGAGTCCCTACGGATTTTTTATCAATTTGGGAAATGAACATCTTATTGGGGCTTCCCCGGAAATGTTTGTGAGAGTTGAAGGCAAAAGAATTGAGACTTGTCCGATCTCAGGAACGATAAAAAGGGGAAAAAATGCTATTGAAGATGCCCAAAGAATTCGTGAACTGTTGAATTCGAATAAGGATGAATCAGAACTAACCATGTGTACTGATGTTGACAGAAATGATAAATCCCGTATATGTCTGCCCGGTTCTGTCAAGGTTCTTGGAAGGAGGCAGATTGAGATGTATTCTCATTTAATCCACACCGTCGATCATGTCGAAGGCATCCTCTGCGAGGAATATGATGCACTTGATGCTTTTATGACCCATATGTGGGCAGTTACGGTTACTGGTGCTCCCAAAAAGGCAGCCGTTCAATGGATAGAAGAAAATGAAGACTCAAATCGGTTGTGGTACGGAGGCGCTGTGGGCGTTCTGGGATTTGACGGGAATATCAATACGGGTTTAACGCTTCGAACCATTCGCTTAAAAGATGGAATTGCCAGTGTAAGGGTTGGAGCGACTTTACTTTATGATTCCATACCGGAAGAGGAAGAAGAAGAGACTCTCGTCAAAGCAGCAGCACTATTAAAGGTGTTGGACGATGAACAAAAACCGCAAGTCCAGTCTATAAATCCAAGTCAATATGCCATATGCAGTACACCTGTAAAGGTATTATTTGTGGATCATGAGGATTCCTTTGTTCATACCTTGGCTAGTTATTTTCGGAAAGCAGGCTGCCAGGTAAGAACGATGCGTCACCACTTAGCCAGAGAGGCTTTAAAAAAGCAAACTTATGATCTGGTTGTTCTCTCTCCCGGACCGGGGAGACCAAGTGACTTTAAGATTAAAGAGACAATTGATCTTTGTCTGGCTCAAAAGATACCGATTTTTGGTGTATGTTTAGGATTACAGGGTATTGTTGAATATTTTAACGGAGAATTGGGAGTTTTGGAATATCCCATGCACGGCAAACAATCACTGATTAATGTTTCACCGGGCTCAGTTCTTTTTAAGGATTTGGACAATTTATATGTAGGACGCTATCATTCACTTTTTGCAGAAAAAGTGCCCAAGGCATTAGATGTTACTGCTTGGACCGAAGATGGGATCGTAATGGCTGTTGAAAGCAAAGATAAATCAATACTCGCTGTTCAGTTTCATCCTGAGTCTATCATGACGATGGAAGATGATAAAGGTTTCAAGATGATAACCAATGTTTTGCGAAAATAGGAGGTGCTTACCGTGCATAAACTTAAAGTTTTGGACTGCACACTTCGGGATGGGGGACTAACTAACAATTTCAGATTTGATAATCAGTATATTAAAGATCACTTAAGAGCAATGTCATTGGCAGGCGTTGATTATGTAGAATTAGGATATAAATCTGATAAGAGGATATTTGACCCTTTTGAGTATGGTCTGCTTAAATTCTGTGACGACGAAGATATCCTGCAATTGACGGCTATATTGGATAATCTTCCTAAACTTTCCTTTATGGTTGATGTCGGAAGATTTGAGTGGGATAAAATCAGGGATGCAGGGAATTCTCCCTTTGCCATGAGCCGGCTGGCTTGTTATTTATATGAACTGGAGCAAGCCATCGAAGACCTGTATTGTCTTCATGAAAAAGGTTATGAAACGACGCTTAACATCATGGCCATCTCTACCGAAAATATAACGGACGTTGTCCAAGGTCTAAAAGAAATTGGCAAGAGGACTCCTTTTACAACAGTTTATGTGGTGGATAGTTATGGTGCTTTGTACCCGGATCAACTAAAAAGCCTCGTTATGCTCTTCAAGGAAGAACTAAGTCCCATGGAAGTGGGAATCCATGCTCATAATAATATGCAATTAGCTTTTTCCAATACCATTATGGCTAGTAAAGCAGGTGCATCGTTCGTTGACGCCAGTGTCAACGGTATGGGACGCGGGGCGGGGAATTGTCCTCTGGAGTGCCTTCTGCCTTATATCAGCAAGGAGGATTATGATTTGAAGCCTATTCTTTCACTTCTTAATAATTACTATCATCTGCCGGACAGCATTCAACAATGGGGTTACAGTCCCAAACGGTTATTAACGGGTATCTTTAACTTACACCCTGTTAAAAGCATCCAGGATGTAGGAGAAGACTTAGCCGGCATATATGAACATTTTTACAGTGAGGTGGAAGCATGAACGTAGGAAATAACGGCTACTTCGGTCAATATGGCGGTCGATTTGTACCCGAGATATTAATACCGGCCCTCGATGAATTGAACAGCGTGTTTAAAGACATTGTCCATGATCCTGATTTTTACAAAGCGTACTATTCCTTACTCATGGACTTCTCCGGCAGGCCGACACCGCTGACTTATGCTGAAGGTCTTACGAAGTATTTTGGTAAGGGGAAAATTTATATTAAACGGGAAGACCTTAATCATTCCGGTGCTCACAAAATCAATAATGTTCTTGGTCAAGGCCTGGTAATGAAAAGGTTAGGCAAAACGAGAGTGATTGCCGAGACAGGAGCTGGACAGCATGGTGTCGCTACTGCTATTATGGCTGCTAAGATGGGATTTCAGGCTACCATTTATATGGGAGCGGAAGATGCAGAACGTCAGTATGCTAATGTATTTTGGATGAAGCAGCTTGGGGCGGAGGTCATCCCGGTTCAATCCGGAACGGCTACTCTCAAAGACGCCATTAATGAGGCTTTAAGAGACTGGGCAAGTAATTTTGACAATACCCATTATGCCATGGGGACGGCTTGCGGTCCCAAACCGTTTCCGGAAATGGTTACTTTCTTCCAATCCGTTATTAGTAAAGAGATTAAAAAACAGGTTCTTGAGATTTGCGGTAAGGGCCCCAGTCGTATCTATGCCTGTTTAGGTGGCGGCTCAAACGCCATGGGGGCTTTCGCTGAATTCTTGAATGATACTGAGGTTGAACTTGTCGCTGTGGAAGCCGGGGGCAAGGGAGAAGATAGCGGTAAACACGCTTCACGAATTGCTTATCCAAAAGCAAAGACAGGGATATCACAAGGTTATAAGACATTATTCCTGCAGGATGAGGATGGACAAATGCTGGACACCTGGAGTATTGCAGCAGGACTGGATTATGTCGGGGTATCACCGATCTTAGCCCATTTATCTGAAATAGACAGGGTGAGGGTCTTGGCAGCTACAGATAATCAGGTGATTGATGCTTTTAAACTGGTGGTCAGTAAGGAGGGACTTATTCCGGCTCTGGAGTCGACCCATGCTTTTGCCGGACTATTTCAAGAAGTTGAGAACACCTCCGCTGAAAACATTCTGATTGTTAATATGTCCGGCAGAGGAGACAAAGATATTTTTAATGTCGGAGAAGCACTGAATGACTCGGGTTGGAAGATATTCGTTACGGAAAGGGGTAAAAGATATGCCGATAAGAAATGAGATGAAAATTGAAAAAATGATCTCAGAAAGAAAACAGGTCAAAAAGATTTTGCTCATGACCCACCAGATTATCGGATATCCTGACTTCGAAACCAATGAACAAGCCATAGCCTGTTTTTACAGGAATGGTGTTGATCTGATTGAATTGCAAATTCCTTTTTCTGATCCGGTGGCAGATGGTCCATTATTTGTCAAGTCTAATCAAGCCGTACTCGATAAAGGGGTTAAAGTAAGGCAATGCCTTGATTTCGTACAAAAAATGGCGGGTAAATATCCTATCTCATTTTTGATAATGACTTATTACAATATCTTGTATCAATACGGCATGAAAGCCTTTATTGATAAATGCCTGGAGATTGGTGTTCAGGGGACCATCATACCTGACGCTCCTATTGATGAAGCCAGAGAATATTTCGACTACTCCAGGCAGCAGGGGTTAGCAGCCGTTAGTATTGCGACACCTTACTCCAGTGAAGAGCGTCTTCAAGAAATTGCAGCTATCGGCAGTGGTTTTATTTATTATGTTCCCAGAAAAGGAGTAACCGGCTCAAAGACAGATTTTGAATCTGAGGTCCTGGCTGGAATAAAACGAGCGAAGATACAAACAGGGGCAAAAGTTGCCGTTGGTTTTGGAATCCAGGGAGCAGAAGATGTGAAAGAGTTAATTGGAGTCGCGGATATCGCCATTATCGGAAGCAAGATACAACACGTCATCGAATCGGAAGGATTGTCAGGTTTGGACAGTTTTATGCAAACCATTATGAGTGTAAACGAGGGGGGAGTTTAGACATGGTCATTGAAAATGCATTAAAGAAACTATCTGAGAAAGAGAATTTGAGTGATCAATTAGCTTATGAGGCCATGAATGAAATAATGAACGGTGAGACCAGTGAGATTATTATTGCGGCATTTCTTACGGCACTTCGTCTAAAGGGGGAAACAGCAGACGAGATTTACGGAACAAGCAAAGTGATGCGCGAAAAAGCGGTTAAAGTACAGTGTTCTTCTGATAAGATTGTTGATACCTGCGGTACAGGCGGAGATGGTGCCCATACGTTTAATATTTCAACAACTGCTATGTTTGTCGCAGCTTGTAATGGAATCAAAGTAGCCAAACATGGCAACCGCAGCATCACCAGCAGGAGCGGTGCAGCCGATGTCCTGGAGGCCCTAGGGGCCAGTATCACGATTTCACCGGAAGCTATCGGTCATTGTATTGACCAAGTCGGAATAGGATTTATGTTTGCCCCCCAATTTCATCTTTCGATGAAATATGCCATGCCGGTACGTAAAGCTCTGGGATTCAGGACTATTTTTAACGTTCTCGGTCCTTTAGCCAATCCGGCCGGAGCCAAAAGACAGCTGATGGGTGTTTATGATAAAAAATTAGTCTTATTATCTGCTGAGGTGCTCCAAAAACATCAAGCTGAACATGCGCTGGTCGTGCATGGCAGCGATGGCTTGGACGAAATTACTCTAACTGGGCCAACCTTTGTTGCAGAATTAAAGGATGGCAGAATCCAAGAGTATGTGATTAATCCCGAGGTTTACGGTTTTAACCTCTGTTCTCCAGAAGATTTAAAGGGTGGAAATCCGGAAGAGAATGCCCAGATCATTGTTGATATCTTATCTGGAAAGACCGGTCCCAAAACAGATACCGTCATTCTCAATGCAGGGGCCGCCATTTATATCGGGGGAAAAGCTGAGAGTCTGCAAGAGGGGATAGAAAAAGCAAGGACTACAGTCGAGGAAAGAAAAGCATTGACTATCCTTGAAAACTTTATTGCCAAGACAAAGGAACAGGAAACCAAAGGGGCAGGGGTATGATCTTAGATAAAATTGTGAAAGCGAAACGGATGCGATTAGGAGTTCAAAAGAATAAACTTTCCCAGGATGCTTTGTTAGCAAAGCTTGAGGAACAACGTCAAGTCGTCCTGCAAGCCAAAGCAGGGAGTTTCTCGCAAGCCTTAATGACTACGCGCGGCTCAGAAAATGGCCATGGCATTACTTTAATCGCTGAGATAAAAAAAGCTTCACCTTCCAAAGGGTTGATTTCAGATGAGTTTGATTATTTACAAATCGCTTCCCAATATGAGCAATTGGGCGCAGCTGCTATCTCGGTTCTAACTGAAGAAGATTATTTTTTGGGCAGTCCTGATTATCTGCAACAAATCAGGGAAAGAGTTCAGATACCTTTATTACGCAAAGACTTCATCATTGATTCTTATCAAATTTATGAAGCAAAACTATTAGGCGCAGATGCGATTCTTCTGATTGTATGTTTATTAAGTGACCAACAACTTAAAGAATTCATGAAGATAGCAGAGGAACTTGGACTGGATTGTCTGGTAGAGGCTCATGATGAACAAGAAGTAAAAAAGGCGGTTTCATGTGGGGCAAAAATCATTGGGATTAACAACCGTGACTTAAAAACCTTTCATGTGAATCTAGACATCAGTCGCAAATTAGGGAAAATCATTCCCAAAGGAATTATTAGGGTATCAGAGAGTGGAATTCATACCATTCAGGATATTAACGCCGTTCTGGAGTGTGGCTTTGATGCAGTTTTAATCGGAGAGGCTTTAATGAAAGCAGGAAACATTACCGGTAAATTTGCCGAATTCGGAATGGAGACTAAAAGATGAGAAATACAAAGGTTAAAATTTGCGGTATTCGTTTTATGGAAGATATAGAGGTATTAAATGAATATAAACCGGATTTTGCCGGATTTGTCTTAGCTCCCAGTAAACGGCGGATTGAGATTTCACAGTTAAAATACCTTGTTTCTGGATTAAATCAAGAAATTATTCCGGTCGGAGTCTTTGTTAATCCTGAATCTTCCTTGATCTCCGAGGCAATTGTGGCAGGTATTAAAATATTGCAGCTGCACGGGGACGAATCTCCACAAGACATAGAGGACGTGAAAAATCTTCTCGTTCGGGAGAATCAAACACGGATTCAAATATGGAAAGCAATCCGGATTAGAAAGGAAGAAGAAACAGATCCGTTGAATAGTCAAGCGAAAAATAGTTCATATCAGGATTTTTCTGGGTTGGTTAATGGGATTCTTTATGATAAATATGACTCCCATGCTTATGGGGGAACCGGAAAGGTTTTTGATTGGAACTTAATTAAAGGCTGTTCCGGCAGAGATCGGGTGACCCCCCCGCTTATCTTGGCTGGAGGATTAACTGTAGATAACGTAGAATCCGCCATATCTACTGTTCTTCCTTACTGCGTGGATGTGAGCAGTGGCGTGGAGACAAATGGCCTGAAGGACAGACATAAGATAAAAGCATTTATTGAAAAAGTAGATTAAATACTAAATTTTTTATCAAAATAAAATAAGCAGCTCAAGGCATTATTTAGGTGCAGGAGACAGAACACCTAAGTGATGCTTTTTTTGTCATTCTGAAGATTACAATATTACTGGAGCCTGTTGGGAGGCAGTATGCAGTATGACGGAGAAGAAGCTGAAAATATCGATAGTTGGAAAGATATAGTGTTTTTCCAGTATTTAAAAAATTCATAAGAGTGTGTGTTTTAATTAAAGTGATTACAAATTAGTTTTTATTTGATAAAATTAGATTGAGCTCAAAAAAATGATTATTACCATAGGGTTAGTAGATATAAAGGGAGAGATTTTTATGAAAAAAATCACAAATCGCCAACGCATCAATGTTACGGTTAACGGTCGTCAGATTCAAGTCTATGATGATTTAACCATACTTCAAGCTTTACTACAGGAAGATATCCATATTCCACATCTCTGTTATGATATCAGACTGGAACGTTCCAATGGGAATTGCGGACTATGTGTCGTTGAACTGGGAGAAGGCGATGATGTTCGCGATGTAAAAGCGTGCCATACACCCATTAAAGATGGTATGGTGATCTGCACGAACAGTCCTAAGTTAGAACACTATCGTAAAATTAGATTAGAGCAGATTCTTTCCGATCATAATGCCGATTGTGTCGCACCTTGTGTAATGACATGTCCGGCAAATATTGATATTCAAGCCTACCTTCGCCATGCTGGTAATGGAAATTTTGAAACCGCTATCAGTGTCATTAAGGAAAGAAATCCTTTCCCCATCGTTTGTGGCCGAGTTTGTCCCCATCCGTGTGAATCCCAGTGCCGACGTAACCTTGTTGATTCCCCTGTAGCAATCAATCATGTCAAACGTTTTGTTGCTGACTGGGATATTGCCAGGGAGAAACCGTTTTCACCACCTAAAAAACAGGCTACCGGTAAAACAATAGCAGTCATTGGGGCAGGACCATCCGGACTTACTGCAGCTTATTACAGCGCACTTAACGGTCATGATGTTACTGTCTTTGAGCGTCATGCCTATGCCGGTGGCATGATGAGATACGGTATCCCTGAATACCGTCTGCCAAAAGATACACTTGATAAAGAAATTGAACAAATCAAAAACCTAGGTGTCAAGATAATGACCAAAAAGACACTTGGTACTCATATTCATCTTGAAGATCTGCATAAGGACTTTGATGCCGTTTATATGGCTATCGGATCATGGCAGGCTACTCCCTTGCATATTGAAGGCGAAAACCTTCCAGGTGTCTGGCTTGGTATTCAATATTTGGAACAGGTTACCAAACAAGCCGATATTAACTTAGGTGATAATGTCGTCGTAATCGGAGGTGGAAACACCGCTATTGACTGTGCCAGAACTGCCCTAAGACAAGGTGCAAAATCCGTCAAGCTTATTTATCGTCGTACAAGAGAAGAGATGCCGGCTGAGCCATACGAAGTTGAAGAAGCATTACATGAGGGTGTGGAAATGTTCTTTTTAACTGCACCCAGTAAAATTGTTTCCGTTGACGGCAAGAAAATGCTGTATTGTATCAAGATGACACTTGGTGAGACTGACCGTTCGGGCCGTCGCCGTCCCATTCCCATCGAAGGCAGTGATACTGCCTTTGAAGCTGATACCATTATTGGTGCCATCGGTCAAAGTACAAATACTCAGTTTCTTTATAATGACCTTCCGGTTAAGCTCAATAAGTGGGGGGACATCGAGATCAACGGTAAAACATCACAGACTTCGGAAATGAATATTTTTGCCGGTGGTGATTGTGTTACCGGCCCAGCAACTGTTATTCAGGCAGTGGCTGCGGGCAGACGTGCAGCAGAAGCGATGGATAGCTTCCTGATGAAAGGCTATATTAAAGAACAGCATATCGATTATAGCTGCAGTCGTGGCAGCATGGAAGATCTTCCCAAATGGGAATTTGAGGAAATGCCAAAAATTGAACGTGCTAAAATGCCATCTATTTCTCTTTCAGAACGCAAAAACAATTTCTGCGAGGTTGAATTGGGTTATACTGAACAGGTTGCCCGAGAAGAAGCACGCCGTTGTTTAAAATGCGGGTGCCACGAGCGATATGATTGCGATTTAAGAAAAGAAGCGAGTGCCCACAACATTGAATATAAGAACCCTGTTCATGAACGCCCCTTTATTCCTATTGTTGAAGATCATTCCATTATTGTTCGTGATCATAATAAATGTATATCTTGCGGACGTTGTATCGCTGCCTGTGCTGAAGTTGAAGGACCGGATATCCTGACATTCTATCTGAAACATGGACGCCAACTCATTGGTACCAAAAGTGGCAGACCTTTGGAAGATACGGATTGTGTGAGTTGTGGCCAATGTGTCAATGCCTGACCTTGCGGAGAATTGGATTATCGCAGTGAAAAGGGTAAAGTTTTCAGAGCGATTAACGATCCTCAGAAAAAAGTAATCGCCTTTGTTGCCCCCGCCGTTCGCAGTGTCGTATCATCTCACTTCGGAATCCCTTACAATGATGCATCTGCATTTATCGCTGGGCTTCTGAAAAAGATGGGCTTTCATAAAGTCTTTGACTTCACTTTTGCTGCAGATTTGACCATCGTGGAAGAAACCACAGAGTTCCTGAACCGTGTAACCAATAATGAAAAATTACCTCAGTTTACCTCTTGTTGCCCTGGATGGATCAACTTTGTCGAGAGACGCTATCCGGAGATCATTCCTCATCTGTCAAGCTGCAAATCACCGCAGATGATGATGGGAGCAACAGTGAAAAATCATTATGCCCAGCTGTCAGGAGTAAATAAGGAAAACCTATATGTTGTATCTATCGTTCCTTGTATTGCTAAAAAATACGAGGCAGCCCGTCCGGAGTTTGCTCCTGGAGGAATCCGAGACGTTGATGCGGTATTAACTTCAACAGAAATGCTGGAAATGGTTAATACAAAGCTGATCGATCCTAAAGATGTTGTACCTGAGGATTTTTGCAATCCATATAAACGTGTTTCCGGGGCCGGTATCCTCTTCGGTGCATCAGGGGGTGTGGCTGAGGCTGCTCTGCGGATGGCTGTGGAAAAGCTGACAGGTAACGTTCTGACTGATCAGCTTGAGTTTGAAGGTGTTCGAGGCTTTGAAGGTGTCAAAGAATCAACTGTGGATGCTAACGGAACCAAAGTTCATGTTGCTGTGATCAGCGGTTTGCATAACGCCGAACCAATTATTGAAAAGATTATCCAAGGCGTCGATGTGGGCTATGATCTTATCGAAGTCATGGCTTGTCCAGGAGGTTGTATTTGCGGAGCGGGCCATCCGGTTCCTGAAAAAATTGATACCCTGGAACAACGTCAGCAGGTTCTGGTGGATATTGATAAAACCTCTGTTTATCGCAAATCACAAGAAAATCCAGATGTTTTGAGACTGTATCAAGAGTACTATGGAGAACCTAATTCTGAACTTGCTCATCAATTGCTCCATACGCATTATCAGGCCTTCAATGGAGATAATACCGGTAAAGATGTTCTTAAAAAGGCTAATTCAGCTTATGTGACTCGTCAGATTACCATTTGTACCTGTGATAAATGTACTGCACAAGGTTCTCAGGAACTATTTGCAAAAGTAACCAATAAAGTGAAGAAGCTTAAAATGGATCCGTTTGTTACCGTTAAAACCATACGCCTAAAGGAAAACCACCTAGGGGAGGGTATTTATATCACCCTAGATGGAGAACTCGTTCAGGAGCCAATCATCGAAAACATCTGCAAAAGTATGAATAGGTAATCATTGTAATTCAAACTAGCAATTACTTCATCATGATAAATACTTTTCTAAAAGAAAAGACACTTGTGCTCAAGCTCAAGTGTCTTTTTGTAGATATACTATTCAGCCAGACGTTTACTTATTTATAGACTTTGATAAATATTATTGAAAGGGTAACAACAAAAGGAAAAACTGTAATAAGCAAAAAGGTTTGAGAAATGAGATAGTATCAATATAGATAGTGTCCATACAGGAAAATTACAAGAGATCTAATTCAAGATTAACAACAAGAGTTTTTATTAGAATGTATCGGATAGATTACCTCAACTGAAGCCGATCTCTAACTTTACTCTCTGTTTTTTGGGCCCAATCTTGCGGGAACTCGATAATCAAAGCTGAATCTCTTACAAAAGGAGATATCCTCCATGGAAGTAGGTTATCAACGATCTGAATAATCTGCATCTCACCGTCAAGATACCAAACCGATATCGGGTAATGCATTCCTATAGTATGAACTTGCTTACAAGGGCTAAGTAGGAGACCCTGGAATGCAGGTAATTCTCTCGTTCCCAATAAGCCCTTCATCCTGGCAATCGATTTATCAGCGAAAGATATTTTGCCAAGATATGTTTCAGTTGTGATATTATGAACATCAAAGTTATTCATGCTAATGATTACCCCCATTGAAACTGATTCGATTTCATTGAAATTGTTTTTGTTCAATTCCAAGGTACATCTTATTTAGGAAGCAACCTAAGCAATTACTAAAGTATTCCCTAAACTAAAACTAATTACTGAAGTATTCCATAATCTGAATAAAAGCTGGCCCCAAGATGATGATAAAGATGCTGGGAAAGATGAAGAAAACCAGAGGGATCATGATCTTAACAGGGGCTTTCTGTGCTTGCTCCTGGGCCCTCTGCTTTCTCTTTTGTCTTATTTGGTTGGATTGATTACGTAGGACACTTCCCATGGAGATTCCAAGTTGATCCGCTTGAACTAAGGAAGCAATAACGTTGCTCAAATCTTCAACATTGTTTTTTCTGGCCATATCACGAAGCGCATCACGACGAGGTCTACCCATCTTAATATCCTGCAGAACAATGTTGAACTCATCGGCCAGTACCCCTTTTTGCTTTTCCACGACTTTCATCATCGCGGCATCGAAACCTAAACCGGCCTCCACACTTACCATGATCAGATCTAAGATTTCCGGTAGTGTTCGGAGTATTTCCTCTTTACGCTTCTTGACTTTTGCTTTAAGCCAATAACCCAGTAATAAATGACCAGCAATAAATCCAATCAATGTTAATTGAATTCTGGCTAAGAAAGGGAAGGAGGATAAAAATCCTATCGCAAAACCGAACAAAGCAAAGCCAAAGGCAACTACATTCACCAGGACTTTCCATTCAGCAGATGTCCAGTTTTTTAAGCCCGCGGCCTCTAACCGCCCATCTTTTTCTTTTGCCTCTTTGTCTTTACGTATCAATAAATGAAGCAGAACGTGTAGGAGATGTGGAGCACCTTCTTTGCTTAAGGTTTTGGTCACCGTTGTGTTTTCTTTCTCCTTTGGGATTGAAGTTCTGCCCAGTGAGCGGAGTACTCGGTTTTGAGGAAGGGAAAGGTTTATTTTGTTGGAGAAAAGGGCTAAGAAGAGAAAACATGTCAGGCAGCCACCACTGAAGATAATGATTAATTCCATATTTAACTCTCCTAGTATTTAATATTGACAATCCGTTTAATAGCGATAAAGCCGATAATTTGCAGGGTTATTCCACAAAGGATCATGGTAATTCCAATATCACTGTTAAAAAGCGCTGCCAAATAGGTCGGCTCCATCGAAGTAATCACCAGTCCAATAAAGATAGGTAAGGCTCCAATGATATAACCCGACAATCTTCCTTGGGCTGTCAGACTTTTAACCTCGCCCTGAATACGTAGGCGTTCTTGAATCGTTCGATGGATACCTAAGAGGATTTCGGCCAGATTGCCGCCGATTTGCCGTTGAATTAAAATTGCTGTGACCATCAAATCAAGATCACGGCTTTTGACTCTTTCCGAAAAGTTGACTAATGCTTTTTC
>CAYZDF010000061.1:0-16052 GCA_964477085.1 uncultured Gracilibacteraceae bacterium
GACTGACCCGAGCAAAGTTAAGTATATATAAGATATTTAACTAGATAAGTTTTCCCAGTGGGAAAGTTGAGTAAATAAATTATATGTTACCCGTCAAGTATATCAATACATTTGAAATCTGATATTCGTGTACCATATTTGATTAAGACTCCTACATATTTACCGATATGCCTATTCCATGACCTCAGGTAATACCCATATCTCCATGCAGGTTGTATCGGGGTTATGACTGGTATAACGCTCTGCGGCAAAGGGCTTGACATGTAGCTTATAATTGGGGAGCCATGTTTCAAACAAGTACCTGTGGGCCTTGTATACCGCATCCATAACAAGATGCTCAAAATCTTCCGCCTCGAAGGAGCAGACGATATATTCACCTTTTGGAAATTCCCAAGAAGAATAACCTTCGGGCGGTTTGTTTGCCATGGCTTCAGCACCTGCAAAATATAGGTAATAGCCTTCTTTTGTCCCGGTATAGGCAACGCCGAGTTCATCGCCGTCGGCTTTTAATTCCGGAATAGTAGATTTGTTTTCGTGGAAAGTATCCCACAATTTTCCGAGTGTGTCTACGCCGGTTTCACCGCTGCCGGGCATCTGGTTAATGGGTTCTTCTGCTGTAATACCGATGAAAAATTGGGGTGTTAAAACTTGCCGTCTTGTAATCTCCAGCACGATCCCATCGGCAATCAAGGGTACATTTTCATCGACCAATGTGTAATTCAAAAGTAGCTGCGGTTTTACAAAGTTATTGAGCCGAACAGGATTGGCCCGATACTCCTCCGGTGTCATTCCAAATGCATTCTTAAATGTTCGTGCAAGAGTTTCGTGAGAGGAAAATCCAAAATCCAAAGCGATATCCAGAATTCTTTTGCTTCTGTCCAGTAAAGCATCGGATGCTTTTGCAAGACGGCGCAGCTTGACATACTCCATTACAGGCTTTTTAACCAATCGAGCAAATAGCCTCTGATAATAAAACTGCGACAGTGAAGCAAGCTTAGCCAGGTGTTCAATTTTTATTTCCTCTGAAATATGTTCCTCAATATAGTCCACGGTTATTTGTATTTGTTCCCATGCGTGCATATTTTAGCACCTCCTTGTAAACAGGATAGCATGTGAGCAGCAAATTTGGCTTGATCGCCAATGCCCTTATAGAATTTAATTTTCAGAACTTATAATTATAGCTGTTACCAGGTTCTTTGTTCCATTTGCTTATTATTTGTAAGATCTAACTCCAAAGATTAGTCAATATGCCTTTGAAAAGGGAAGGAGAATAATGAGTAAAACATGGATCTGATCTGACTTTTTCTCGATAAAACGGACAGTTTCATGGAATACTGGGTGGTCAACCTAGAAAACAAAAGGTATCCTTCAATACGTTTAAAAAAAAAGTTTGCTGATAATAAAATATCTACACACATTATTCTCCCAGCAATGCATCGGTAATGTCTTTAATTAATTTGCCCTCCAGGTCGCAGATTTTAATCCTTACCTGGTTATACTCCTGTGTAAAATAAAGAATAAACGGTGTTCTGCCGGAGCCGCCCGAATCTTTTCTGGCAATACGTACCGGGCCAAAAATTTTCTCACCTTCCACGATGGTTTGCGGCTTGAGGTGATTGCTGCAGACTTTAATTTCTCCCTTATTATTCTGATCATAAACAGTGTAAACCAGGGTGTATTCTTCGTTATAAGTTGTGGAATCCAGCGCGGGGACAGCACCAAGAGGATCAGTGTAATACGGGACGGTATCCAGGATGACTACGTTTTTACCTTCAGCGGGATACCTTCTCGCCATAAACAGATTTAACGATTGCTCCTGGTTACCGGCTTCCGGCTGAGAGGCCTTAAAACCGATAAAGCCATACCCGTCTTCCACGGCCTTAGCATTGATAACATCCTTGACGACCGGCAGGTTGAACTTCGTGGCGGGGGAACCGTTAAACCCCATACCATAGAGGTTGTAGCGGCCTTGTTCCAGGGAGAGATAGGTCAGTATCCGATCCAAGGAGTTGGCGTTAACAATGGCTGAAGGTTTGCGGAAGAAGGTCATCTCATCGGGAGTTTTATTATTGTTCATTATAAAGCCCGAAAAGAAGTCCTGGGAAAGCGTCTTGGCATAAAGAAGCGGATCGCCGTCCTTGGCATAAAAGAGGGTTCCCTTATAATCCATACTGGTAGCCTGTTCAAAACCCTTGATATCGATAAATTCCTGACGTGGGTTTAAATTCCCTTTATCGTTCTGTTGGATGTCGATTCTTACGATTCCATGGGCTGAAGCAGTGATAATGCTATCTCCGGCAAAAAGAATCACATTGTTGAGATTAGGATGAGCAGGATATACACCTATGAGCACGGGTTTGCTGCTGTCAATATTGAAATAATATAAAGATGAGGTGGGTAGGCCGGTTTTATCATTGACGGTCGCAAACAATAGCGCTTTATCCCCGCTGACAAAATTACTCAGCCACACCATATTCTTGATCTTGCCATACTTAGCGGAGGAAAGGTCCAGGGTCGGAAACTGGAGATCCGACGGAACCTGGTTGTTGTTTTCCAGGGCATAAGTCGTCAGGGTCAGAAGCAGGAGTAAAACGGTTGCGATCAGCATGGAATATTTTTTCATTATTGCCTCCGTACAAATGGTATAATTCAATTATAATATAGATTAATGGAAAATTTAGCACAAATAAATTATTTAGTACATTTTTAGATCAATACAAAATATTTCCGGAGGTAATGCATGTCCTTACGCCTAAAGTTCAGTGAACAGTTCAAACCGGTGCGTCAGGTTATTGGAATAATACTGATCCCCATTATTCTGGATCTGGGGAATTATATGGTGTTTGAGAAGATCTTCCGGACAACCTATCAGCCGGGTGGAAGCGTGGTAACCCTCAAGCTGGGGTTTATTTCGGCCCCGCCGAGTATTCGTTTTATCCTCGAAGATTTTCCCACGCCTCTGTTTCAGTCCGCTAACGGCGGTATGCAGGGGATTGTCAACCAGCTGACCTTATTTAATGTATTACTGCTGATCAGCTTTACCATGATTTTTAGTTTCCTGCACAGTGGCTATCTGGGGGTGTTGTCCGAAGCGGGGCGCAGGCCTTTGGGCTTTAAAGCCTTTTTCTCGCTTGGCAATCGGTTTTGGTTTAAGTTTTTCGTTCTTCAGATTTTGGGCTTTTTGCCTCTTTATCTGATGCTTTGTAACCCCGGGCTGATTTACTTCAGCCTGATCAGCCTTATATTTGTTTACGTCAAATATTCTATTGTGGTGGATGAAGGTACACTCCTGGACAATTTTAAACGGGGAGTAGGCTTCTTCGGTCAAAACATAAGACTGACCATCAAAATGGCCATCTGCTTCGGCCTGATTATCACTTTGCCGGGAATTCTCGTTCAACTTCTGGCCAGTCAGGGCAAGAGCGGGATTATCATCGCAATTGTTTTGGTGGCTTATCTGGGTGCGGCGATTAATAAAACCGTACTGGAAGTGTACAGGGAGCAGAGCCAGGAGAAGCCGGCGATCCCGGAGCAGGAGAACGAAAGTATAGGCAATCTTGATGTCTATGCCTAATGACCCATAAGCAGCGACTTCAATCCAGAAGCAAAGTACAGCAAATGATCATAGTTTTGAAAGACATCAAATAGTTTGTTATAATTAGAATATTGGAATATTATAGGATAATTTTGCTAAAGAATACCAGCTTATCTTACGATAAATATATTATTATCATTATTTAAGTGGAGGCTGTGACCTATGAAACCGCAACAAGACCAATATCTATCTATCTTGAATAACCTGCCGGATGCCTTCGTCTTCCACGAGATTGTCCAGCCTGAAGACTGCAGCCCTCCCGCTTATGTCTTTCTCATGGTGAGCGAGGCTTTTGAAAAGATGACAGGGATTCGGAGAGAAGATATTCTCAATAAAGACGTAACAGAGGTTTCTCAGCTTTATAAAGATTTTGCTTTTGACTGGATCGGTACCTACGGCAAAATTTCTCAGGATGGGGATTATATCCGTTTTGAACAGTATTTTTCCTACCAAAATCTATGGTACGAGGTAACCGCTTGTAATCAAAACAATCGTTACATGCTCACCATTTTTCGGGATATTACGTCCGTTAAGAAAGCAGAAGAGGCTGCTGGGGATCCAGAATACCTGTTCTATGACCAACTGACCGGTGCCTATAATCGCAGATTTTTGGAGATGGAACTGAAAAGACTAAATACCCCCAGAAATTACCCTATTGCCCTCGCCACGATTACCGTCGGTGACCTTAAACAGATCCATGATGCTTATGGTTATGGGGAAAGAGATAAACTCTTACAGAAAGTCGCTCTCTTCATCAAAAAAGAATGCCGGGCCGACGACATAATTGCCAGAACCGGTGCTGATGAATTTATTATTCTGCTACCTAAAACCAGCTCGGATCAAGCTGAAAAAATTGTGGAACGTATCCAGATTCTCATTGACAAAGAAATTGGATATGTTTTTTCAGAAAATGCGCAGCTTCAGACAAATGACGGCTTTGAACCGGAAAACAACTTGCTGGAAGTCATTCAAAGTATTCTCTACCAAAAAAATAACAGGGAAGAGAGCGAAGCAAAAAAAGCGGGGTATTTCTGCGTGGCTATCGCTTCGGCACTGAATTTGCCGGAAAGCGGCGCCGAGCTGGAAATGGCAGGATTATTGCGAAATATCGGCTATATCAGCATTAATGATAGAATTCTAAACAAGCCTTCTCCGCTTACCCCCGCTGAATGGGAAGAGATCCGTTGCCATCCGGAAATCGGCTTCAGAATTTTAAGAGTCTTAAGCGGATATGCCGATCTGGCCGAATATGTCAGGGACCATCATGAACGCTGGGATGGAGAGGGCTATCCTCGCGGACTGAAAGGCGAAGAAATTCCTTTACCGGCCAGAATTATTGCAGTTGTCGACGCATATATCGCCATGACAAGCGACCGTCCCTACCGGAAAGCCCGGAATCAAGACGCGGCAGTTGAAGAAATAGCCGGAAAGGCAGGGACTCAATTTGATGAACATGTAGCCAAGGTCTTTGTGCAAAAGGTCTTAGGAAAAGAATGGCCGCGAACCTGATTGAGTTTACGTGGAGCTTAGAAAGCAAAGCAGAATCTGGTGAGGAGGCTTCGCTTCATATGAAACATTACCGTAAAGAACTTTTGTTTGACACAAAAAAAAGGCGGGAATTCATCAATATTACGCCACTAATAGAAAAATGCCTGATGGAAAGCGGCATCCGGGAAGGGTTGCTGCTTTGCAATACTATGCATATCACAGCGAGCGTTTTCATTAATGATGATGAAGGCGGGCTGCACCAAGACTTCGAAACCTGGCTGGAAGGACTAGCCCCCGAGAAGCCGTATGATCGCTACCGGCATAACGGGTATGAAGACAATGCCGATGCGCATCTGAAACGCACCGTCATGGGCAGGGAAGTGGTAGTTGCTATTACAGAAGGCAAGCTGGACTTCGGCCCGTGGGAGCAGATTTTTTATGGAGAATTTGACGGCGGACGCCGTAAACGGGTACTGGTTAAAATCATAGGGGAATAATCGAATTCTAAAATTATCTGATGATAGTATAGTGGCGGTCATTTGACTGCCACTATACTTTGTCTCTGCCAGGGGGGGCCTCTTTAATAACTTAATATTTACAGTAAGTTTATCTGGCGCTAACAGTGTTAAAGAGGAAATCATTGCGGTGTATAGAAACTATGGATATCCGAAAATAGAGTTTTCGGATTTGAATCAGATGAATTCGGAAAAGCCAATATGTATGATGGGGGAAATTACGATGAAAGGTAAAACGGTAAATCATTCTCAGGTTATGATTTCAAATGTCATGCTGCCACAACATGCCAATCAATCTGGTAACGTTCATGGCGGCGAAATTATGAAAATGATGGATAGCACCGCAGGAGTTGTAGCCCGGCGACATTCTCGCTCCAATGTCGTTACTGCAAGAGTAGACGAGTTGCAATTCCATCTGCCTGTGCACATTGGCAACGTTGTAACTTGTCATGGGAAGTTGACATTTGTGGGTAAAAGTTCAATGGAAATCTCAGTTACAGTTACAGTTGAAGATGTAAGGACAGAAGAACCTGCCCAAAAAGCATTATCTGCCTACTTTACTTTTGTTGCCTTAGATGATACGGGAAAATCTCAGCAAGTGCCCCCTCTGGTTCTAGAAAGCGAAGAAGAACGAGATTTATATGAGCAAGGCCGACAACGTTATCTGGCCTATAAACAACGGGCGAAATTATAACACACAATAACAGCTCATTGACACTAAGGATCTTTATCTTGCACAAATCTGCTAGGGTGCCTCGACGGCATCCTATTGTTTGTTTTATGCCCCATCATTCTACGACGGCTGCGTTAGGGTTAAATTGAATTGAATATTTGTAACGACGGCAAATGAATGGCCATTGCGTCAAAATCACGATCTTCATGAAGTAAGGTGAGATTGTGTTCAATAACAGTAAGTGCTATCGACGTATCAATCGTACTGCGAGGTGTTACGCCATTGCTCCTAGCCTTATAATCATACCCATCGTCAAACAGGATCTTTCCTTGTAATTCCCTCAGGTCACGACGATTGCGATTATTTACGAACTCAAGGAGTGCCTGACGGATCACTTCCTTCTTTGTTTTAAGGCCAGACAGTTTCAATGCTTCTTCAATCAGTTTAATAACAAGGGTAAAACAAATTATGTCAATTAAAAAATTTAGCAGAAGTGTAAGAAAAAGTTTATGTTAAGTGTCTATATATTTAAAGAGGAAAATTAAAGATAGAGGCGAAACCTTAAAAAGATTTTATAATTAACCATTTGTTACTATGCGAGGAGACCGCAATCCGAAAACATATTTGGAGAGTTTTTAAGAGGTGATGGTTTGATGACCAAAAAGATTATTATGGCTTTGGCAATAATTTTATTACTTTCAGTCAGTCAATTAACTGGATGCAGTCAGGAAAAAACCAGTGCAGGGCAAATTGCGCCCTTTGCAAGGGAGAAGATCAAAGTTGTCTCTATCAACAGCGGTAATTCGGTTACCAAGAGTACTACCGACCAGAAGCTGATTAATGCCCTTATCGATGAACTGGAACACATTCAGTTCAGCAGGATGAATACGAAGCAGGAGGCGGAAGTACTGGATCAGGGCCGGGCTTTTTCTCTCGAATCCACATTGACGGTTCACCTTATGGAGAATGAGCTGGGGCCTTTTAAGGCGACGATTATCATGCCGTCGCAAGAGGTGCTGCTCCTGGCCGAGAGTGAAACCATGGAGAAATCTCGAACTATACTGTATCGCAATCAAACCGATGAAGGTTCTTTAAATGCCGTAAAACAAATCTACATACTGGCTTCAAAAGCATTGGAAGAAGTAAAGTTATCATTATATAACTGGAAATATAATTACCAGTGGGACTTTTATACCCATCAAATCCGGAACGGGGAAACGGAGATTACCCCTGTCACCAAGATTTTCATCCATGACTATTTTTCTAGGAAAGGTATGGAACTCCGGTTGTTGCCTGATTTTTCGCCGGGCGGGACTCCGGAATGGGGTGAACTATCCGACTTCATTATTGCTAATACCCATAATGACTGGGCGGACGAATTTATGACCGAAAAAGAATTTAATGCGGTTATCGGGAAATACTTCGACAATATCACGCTCGCTCCCAAACCAACGATCGGACTGACTTATGAAGACGGAAAATATACTCCCGCAGGCGGGTTTAGTTTTCACGGCAGCTTTCTCTATGAACTAACCGGTCTGGAAAAAGGAAAGACAGGGGACGGACGGGATAAATGGAAAGCGAATATCAAAGGATATTATTTTCATGAACTCGACGGCAGCTCCGAAGCGGATGAACATCAATCGAAAAATGCCAGGGTTGTCTGGAAGGAAATGAAAAAGGAAGAGAATCGGAGCTTTAATTTCTGGGAAGTCCGAGACCGGCTGGTCATGAATGATCCGAGTTCCAAACTGGACCTCGGCTGCGAATGGACAATTGAGTTCACCGTTAATGACCCTATGGATGATCTTTACTTTACCTACCTTTCTTGTGAGAGCAAGTGGCAGATAACAAACTGAAGACCGTATCAGATCGATGAAAACATCTTTGAGAAATGGAGTGAACCCACATGCTAAGAAGAATAGCTAAGCCCAAAATTGCCCCGACCCATTATGACGAGAAAGGAGATTCAAAATGTCCTACAACCATCGAATTGCTTTTCTAGCCTTGAGAATTATAAGCGTCTATCTGCTGGCCAATTGGCTTGGAGCTTTTAGTATGTCAGTCGTAAGCCTGTTTAGTTACCCGCTGAATACACAAGTTATTCTCAACGGTGTTGTAAGCATGGCGGTTCCTGTTCTGTTCGCAATCCTGCTCTGGATCTATTCAGACAAGCTGGCCGGTTTCATGGTTAAACCAAAAGAAAAAGAGGAATCGGAGATGATGTCGGTCACGTTTGACTTGGATTCAATCCAGATCCTGGCGTTTACGATAATTGGCGTGTTTTTAATCGTGAATGCCGTTCCGTCGATAATATCGGCGATAACTATATTCGCTGTTATGCCGGAGCCCGGTTTGGATCATTTTGGGCTGAGAAACATATGCCTCATGGTGGTGACTCCCGTTATCAAGATCATGATGGGCTTATGGCTGATTCTGGGCGGCAGAGGACTTGTTAATCTAATTAAAAAAGTCAGAACCGTTGGTGTGAAGTAGATTGACGAAAAGTCCCTTGCAATGAAGGAACTATGGATAAAAATTATATCCTGATCAGAGATGACGAGCATTCTCCATGGCTGATCTGAGATTCGAGGTGAATTAATTGGCAAAAATTAAAAAGAGTAATAAACTGAAAAGAGTTTTTATCATCATAGCCATGGTAATCGCCGGCATCCTCGCTGTAACAGCGACATTTGCCTTCTATTTCGGCCTAGGGGGTACCAGACAAGCCGTGTATGCCTATGATTAACGCTAGGGTTCCAATGATAAATCAACTATCGTACCGTTGTTCAGCTGAACTATGGGAAGGTGAGGGTAGCTTGCATAATCGCGAAAACCGATAATTTTTCCTTTTTGGTGGTTGGGAAGGATTATCAGTTGTCCTAATTTATAATATACCGTTCTATATAAGCATATTTTGATAATATTTTTATCATACTTTCCCTCATTATTTTCATAGAGCAACCGTAAGACCTGGTACGATTGTAAAGCCTGGTTGGGTGAATAAGCATTGATCAGCTCCTTGTGGGCATGTACAATTAAAAGAATCCTGCCGAATAAGCTGATCGCTTCCCCTTTCTTGCCGTTCGGATAGCCTTTGCCGTTATAATACTCGTTGCTGTCATGGATACCAAAAATAATATTCTTTTTTCTTAAATAAGGTGACTCCGAGGTCATGGCCAAAAAATTATCAAGATGATTTTTTACTAAACGTGCATAGAATGAACCCCTATCAACGTTACTATGCGTTTTACCAGTTGATTTTGTGTAGCCGACATTTGAAAATAACGCGGCAACGGCTAAATCCAGCAGATCAGAATCATTCAACTCAAGTATCAAGCCGGTCAAAAGAGCCACACATGTCACATTTAGACTGTTTATAACAAAACTGTCGTCATCAGACTTATTAAACGTTTCAAACCATATATGAAATGTGTTGTCGGCTGCTAATAATTCTATAAACTCTTGTTTTATTTTTTTGGCCCTCAGTCGTAAATATTCGGATTCCAGGCCACTTTCCAGGTTAATCCAAAAAGGTATTTTTGATAACAATTCCGCCAGGACAATATTTTTAGTGATTGATTGTTCAAGACGCGTCGTTAGATAAGAGTTAATATCCGTTTTTGTTAATGCGTTAATGTTGTATTCTTCAACTATTTCTTTGATACTCTCAGTAAAATCCAATGATTCGAAAGACTTATTCCTTGTTAAATCCTCAAAATCCTTTTTGGAAGTTGCGACAAGAATTTTGCAGGTTTGAGGAACCTGACTCCTAATCTTATTGATGATAAGAGGATTAAGCTCAATATTTTTATTGACAAATAACAATCCGTCCGAGCGGTAGATTGGATGCAAAACAATATCTCCGGGAATGAGTTCTTTCGGTAATTTCTTTACATAAACCGATTGCGACATTGTATCCCTCCTATTACTAGACACTGTCTTTAGTCTCCAAGTAATTCCAGTATCCAAATAAATCTGTTTGTTGTCAATAGTACAAATGGATTGGGGGGAAAAACAATAATATTCTTCCCGTAATAAATAAATATTTATCAATAGATGATTCCACTGAAAGTCTAAAATAGCGGTTTCTGCAGTAGATCATATAATAATATTACAAGTAATATTATAAGAGCGTGTCGCAAAACGTTTATTTAAAAACTTAAAAACTAGGGCTAACACGCTCCTTTTTGTTGGGATGGAAAAAATAATAAGATCAAAGCATTGATAGACAGATCTCTTTCTCGATTTGCCATATAGTTTTACTTTTGGAATATGAACAGGAAACCGACGGCAGCTTTAGCGGTTCTCTCAAAGAAATGATATCTTAGCGAATGTGCCTTCAACCAACAATAGCAATAATGTAAGAGAAACCTTCGTTACGTTGACCAAATGCTTAAGGAAAATTATTCAGGTCTTGAAAGCTTGGGACGTAGCTCCGACATGAAAAGACATGACATATGTCATATCAAAAGTATGCTTCTGTTCACTACAATATTGGCCCTTTTTTCTTTATGATTGAACTAAAGCTTTTTTAGGGCCGTAGGAGAAAGAGAGGTTAATCTAATGATTGTAGAAGTAAAAAATTTGCTAAAACGCTATAAAGATGTATTGGCAATAGACAATATCAGTTTCACGCTTGATCAAGGCGAAATTCTGGGACTGTTGGGGCCTAACGGCGCAGGCAAGACTTCTACCGTCAATGTCATGATTGGCCTAACCCCAACAGAACAGGGCGTAGTCAAAATCTTCGGTAAAAATCTCAAGCAGTACGAGTTGGAAATCAAAAAAGAAATAGGAATTGTCCCTCAGGATATAGCCATCTTTGAGGACCTTACCGCCTATGAGAATCTTTGTTATTTCGGTAAACTTTATGGATTAAAAGGAACGCTTCTCAAGGAACGGGTGGAAGAAGTTCTGGAATTCAGCGGCCTTCTGGATAAGAAGAAGGAGTATCCCAAAAAATTTTCCAATGGAATGAAAAGAAGGCTGAATATCGCCTGCGCGCTGATCCATCATCCTAAGCTTATCATCATGGACGAGCCGACAGTCGGCATTGACCCCCAATCCAGGAACCACATCCTCCAGGGAGTCAGGCTACTGAAGGAAAGAGGTTCGACAATCATCTATATTTCGCATTATATGGAGGAAGTAGAAGAAATCTGTACCAGAATCATGATTATGGACCATGGTCGGATCATTGCCCAGGGTACTAAAGAAGAACTCAAAGCCCTTGTTACTAATGAAGAAAAAGTGATTATTGAGCTTGCCGGTCCCAATTACACCATACTAGACAATCTTAAGAAATTGGCTGGTGTCAAAGACGCTTATGTTGACGGAACCCTGCTGATGGTACACTCCGAAAAAAGCAGCAGAAATCTCAGTAAGATTATCGCTGTTGTCAATGCTAACAGCGAAATTGTTTCGCTTAACGTCACAGGACCCAACCTGGAAACAGTTTTTTTAAATTTGACCGGCCGGACGTTAAGGGATTAGGGAAGGTGAAGGGATTGAATGTTTGGCGCATCGCCTATTATACCGCGCGTAGGAACATAGGAAATTGGAAAATATTTTTGCTGCTGATTTTCCTGCCTTTAGTTTTCTATCTTATTTGTCTCCAGGTAACCCCGAATATTGATCACGATCCCAAAATGAAAAAGGCTAAGATCGCTTATTTCCCCAGCGACAGTGGCCCTGTCTCCCAGCAGTTTGAGCAATATCTGAGGACTGCGGAGGTTTCGGCTGCCTGCGATATTCAGAAGGTAAATTCCATTACAGAAGGAAATAGGCTGGTCCGGGAAGGAAAAGTCGAGGCTTTCATTGATATGCAAGCGGATTCCGGGCCAAACCTGAATCAGAAAGGTAAAACAAAAATTGTAATCTATAGTAACGGGAACAGTCCGGTGAGTCAATTGCTGGCTGACAATTTCCGCTATTCAGTAGGTATTTCTGCTGCAACCGGCAAAACAGACCAGAATTATATGTTTACTTCACGATCAATGTCAAATTCTGCCGGAGTCGAACCTGTTGCTGTCTCTCCCCCTGGAAAGGTTTTGAAGGAAGCTGACAAATACCCGTTTCTCGGCTTGCTGGAGATGTTTTCTTACGGTGCTCTCTTAGGCAGCTTTACGGTCCTTAACAGCCGAAAGACGAACATCCTAACGCGATTGAACATGGCTCCCATCAATCGCTTTAGCTTTGCCGGCGGACAATTATTGGGAAACTTTATTACCCTGTGCCCCAGTGCCGGCCTGTTTATTGTCTATATCACCTACGTCTGGGGAGACGCTCTACATGGAAGACTGTTGCATGTTATCCTGACTTTCTTGTTGTTTACAGCGATAATAACCGCTCTCGGGATGATTATCGGTTATCTGTCCAAGAGAACAGGTTTGAGTGCCTTAGCCGTTATTTTTATCAACGGTTTATCTACAGGCGCAGCCTTTGTCTGGGCCTTGGGTTCTGCTCAAGGCTTCCTTAAGGCAATTCTTTACTTAAGTCCTCATTATCACACGTATATAATTGTCACGGACACCATTTTCGAAGGCCCTTTTTCCCGTATCCAATCATCTTTTATGGCGATGACCCTGATAGCGACTATTTTCGTCATCATCGCCATCATTTTGGGAAGGAGGAAACCCTATGACAATCCTATTGCATAACTTAAAAAGAATATTCAAAAATAAGCTGAGGTTTTTTGTAATTGCGCTTATGCCGGCACTGATCCTTTACCTTGTTAGTTCATCAATATTTTCTGGACCTAATCAAAAACTCATTCTCGGCATAGCCGATTTGGATCGGACGGAATTTACGATGAGATTAATCAACAAACTGTCGCTGTCAGCCAATATTAAACCGATCGCGGAGGAACAAATTGATAACAATTTGTTCAATTCCAAAATTGATTATGCTATTGTCCTGGAAAAAGGGTTTACGGAAAAACTGCTTCAGGGCGAGGATGTCAAAGCCAGGGGATATTATGTAAAAAACGCCGGCCAAGTACTGCTTGTTCAAAAATTCATCGATAACGCTATCGTTTCTGCCAAAAAGATTGCCCAGGCTTCAGGTGAAAGCAAACAAAAATATTATCAAATACTAAACCGGTCAGACCCAGCGCAAATCCAGCTGGACCACCGGATTATTCCCAGCATTCAAAGGCAAAAATCGTATTATATCCTGGGAGCGGTTCTGGAAATCCTTCTTTTAAGCACCTTGATGTTTACAACGATGATGCAAAACGATAAAGCAAATAAAACTTTTGTGCGAACACTCTCGGCACCGGTTTCATTAAGGTGCTGCCTCCTCCAGACTATCCTCGGCTTTCTTCTGGTAGCAGTGATTCAGGTAAGCATTATGCTTTTTGTCCTCAAAAGAATACTTCATATTTATACAGGGAACTCTAGCCTGATGCTGGTCCTGCTCTTTTTATCAGCCTGCGTTCTAGCCGTGTCCCTCGGCACAGCTGTCAATTCATTGTCCCAAAATATGCTTCAAGCCTCTTTTACCGGTGTTTTTATCGGCATTTTGTTCACGACCTTAGGCGGGTGCCTGTGGGAGCATGACATGGTAACAGCTCCTTTAAGGAATATCGGCAAATTTACACCGGCTTATTGGATTATGGATGGCGTCGGCAGACTTCTGAATGAACAGGGCTTTTGGGCAGTCGGCGGGGATATCTTGCTTGTCCTTGGATTTTCATTCGTATTCTTGCTCTTGGGGAGCTGGAAAAAGGAGGATGTCGCTTCATGAATATTAAGTTTTTGAGAAAAGGGGTAAATGATCAAGGGTATTTATTTGTCAGTACTATCAGAGAATCGGCCAAAAAGTAAGGACCCAGATGAAGGAGTAAGAGGAAAAATGTGGAATAAAAAGGGCAGGAGTATTGATTTGTAAAACCAAAAGTATTGTTAGAGGCGGCTGTGAAATATCTACTGAAACTTCTTTTCTTTATTTACATAATTGTGTTAAGCATCAGGGGCGATGTATCCTATCTGGACGTCCTGGTTTTTGTCATGATTATAGGAGTTACTATTTTAAAAGAAAGATTCTTCAATACGCGGTATATGACCCTTGTTTCGCTGATCTTCATCTGCGGGGGTATTTGCGTGGGCCAAAATTATACCTTCCTGCTCTGTATCCCATTATTTGATTTCACCTATGAGAAGACTTATTTGGGTGTTTTACCGGTGTTTTTGCTGGGTGCGTTTGAAGCGTGGCAATCAGGAATTTCTTCGCTTCTTTTCATGATGATTCTTTGCGTTATCCTGGCTTTCATGATTCGACAAGCCGAAGACAAAGAAACTGACTATAAAAATAGGCTGGATGCAGAAAGGCGTTTGCGCTATGAGCTTGAGGAAACAAAAATCAAGCTACTCAATGCTTCCAAAGATATTGCCCATTTAACCGAAGTGAGTGAAAGAAACCGGATCGCCAGGGAAATTCATGATAATGCAGGGCACAGCATTGCAGGTATTCTAATTCAACTTCAGGCCGCCAATAAACTGATGGAAGTGGACAGACAAAAATCCAGGATGATCCTGGAGAAATCCATTAGCGGCCTGTCCTGTGCGTTAACCCTTCTCAGAGACACGGTTTATAATATTAAACCAAAAGAAACTGTCGGCGTGAAATACCTCAAAAGCATTATCGACAATTTTGGTTTTTGTCCTGTTGATTTTATATTTATTGGTGATTTGGGGGTTGTCACTCCCAGTCAATGGGAACTATTGGCCTCAATTATCAAAGAGGCGCTGACCAATGCGGCTAAACATTCCAAGGCGACAAATCTGGCTATCGTCATTGATATCGATGATAAGGTTTTAAAACTTGACATTAAAGACAATGGGGTCGGGTGTGACCAATTGAAGGAAGGGTTGGGTCTTAGCGGTATGAAAGAGAGAATATTCAACATGGGTGGCACCTTATCCATCAGTTCCGGCGACGGTTTCCGAATTGTTTCTATTTTGCCTATGACCCGGCGAGAAGGATGTGTGAACGATTGAAAGTTTTGATTGTTGATGATGACGCCTTGATCAGAGAGGGATTGGAGATCCTTCTGGAAATTGAACCGGATTTCTCTGTCATGGGTACGGCAGGCAACGGCCAGGAGGCGTTGGAGATGTGCCGGAAGGAAAAACCCGACCTTGTCCTGATGGATATCAGAATGCCGGTCATGGACGGCGTGGTGGGTACAAAACTTCTAAAAAGCCATTTCCCGGATATCAAGATCGTCATCCTGACGACCTTTAACGATGACGAATATATTAAAGAAGCCCTAAAAAGCGGGGCTGAAGGATATATCCTAAAAAATCAGCCTGCTGACAGTATCGTAGAAAGTTTACGGGCCGTAGCCAAAGGAAATATCGTTTTAGAAAGGGAAGTTGCCAATACCGTTTCCGCCATGCTGAAGGGAGGGAAAAAGCTATCGCCTCAAAGCCTGGACATTTCTAGGCGTGAGTTTGCTATTCTCAAACTGGTGGGAGAGGGTCTTTCTAACCGGGAAATTGCTCAAAAGCTGAATATCAGCGAAGGTACCGCCCGAAATTATGTTACGGCTCTTCTGGAAAAGTTGGGTTTCAGGGACAGAACCCAGTTGGCAATTTTTTATATTAAACATATTGAATAAAATGAATACCCCCGATCCCCGTATGAATGTTCCCTGTGTTTACGTAGTTGCGATAAAACCACCGATAAAAGGGGCTATTATGCAGGATGCAAAATTTTTATTAACTCAACTTTCCCATCTTATTTGAGACCTAACTCTAGGTGACGACTCTTGAAT
>CAYZDF010000062.1:0-15747 GCA_964477085.1 uncultured Gracilibacteraceae bacterium
ACCATTAAGAAACAAGTACAAGTGGAAGGTAAGCATAAGAAACAAAGTGGTGGTCATGGCCAATATGGTCATGTTTGGATCAGAATGCAGCCTAATCCTGAAAAAGACTTTGAATTTACCGAAGAAGTATTTGGTGGAGCTGTTCCACGGAACTTCTTCCCAGCAGTTGAAAAAGGACTGCGCGAATCAATGGCTGAAGGTTTCCTGGCAGGTTATCCGATGACGAATGTCAAATTTACCTTATATGATGGTTCTTATCACAGCGTAGACTCCTCTGAAATGGCCTTTAAGCTCGCAGCTAATCTGGCCTTTAAAAAAGGCGCAGAACAAGCTGGTCCGATTCTGATGGAGCCGATCGTGGAAGTAGAAGTAAAAGTACCGGATACTTTCATGGGTGATGTTATCGGTGATCTTAATACCAAACGCGGTAGAGTACTAGGGATGGAGCCAGATGGTAAGTGCCAGGTCATCAAAGCTCAGGTACCTCAGTCTGAAATGATGAGATATTCCATCGACCTCAAAGCGATGACTCAGGGCAGAGGAACATTTACAACCAAATTTATTGGATATGAGGAAGTGCCGCAAAGATTATGTGATGCTTTAGTTGCTCAACTGAAAGCTCAACAACAAGAATAAAAGATTCGGATTTAAGTCTAAAAGATGCCTCGATTTTGGGGCATCTTTTTACACAATTTTATTCTTATAGATTTATGCATCATTGAGTACTAAAGTATATCTAGGTGAGACTTGAATTTAAGGCTTATGATTTACGGATGAGTTTTAGTTATATGCAGTTATGGTTATATTCTTGCATTTTAGGGTTTCTTTTTTTAAAATGAGAGAGAAATGATTATGTATGAGGATGGAGAGATAATATGAGTATTAAACTGGCTGACCGGATGAATAAACTCGGAAGTGAAACAGCCTTCCAAATGCTGGCAAAAGCTAAGGCCCTAGAAGCGCAGGGAAGAGAGGTTATCCACTTAGAGATCGGTGAACCTGATTTCCCCACACTTCCTAATGTTATCGACAGAGGTACAGAATCCATGCTTAAGGGCATGACCAAATATACCCCATCGCCAGGTCTGATCGAAGCCAGGCAGACGATTGCTGATTATATCGGCAGGACCAGGGGCTATACGGTTGATCCTGATGAGGTTGTGATGACGGCAGGCGGTAAGCCAATAATGTTTTATACCATTCTGGCTCTGGTCAATCCGGGGGATGAAGTCATTTATCCCAATCCAGGTTTTCCGATTTATGAATCAGTCATCAACTTTTCAGGAGGTAAAGCTGTTCCGATTCCATTACGCGAAGAAAATGAATTCAGGATGGATATTGAAGAGCTCAAATCACTGATTACCAAAAAAACCAAGATGATCATTATCAACTCACCTCAAAATCCAACCGGTGGGATGCTGACGAAAGAAGATCTGGAAGAGATGGCTGTTATTCTTGCCGATAGAGATATCGTCATCTTATCGGATGAGATTTATGAGAACATCGTTTATGATCAAAAAGCGGTGTCCATTACTTCCATACCTGGCATGAGAGAGAAAACCATTATCCTCAACGGTTTTTCTAAGACCTATGCGATGACAGGATGGCGTGCAGGTTATGGTGTCATGCCTAAACATGTAGCAGAGCATATCACCAAACTTGTCATCAACAGTACCTCCTGTCTGGCAGGCTTTACCCAAATGGCGTGTATTGAGGCACTTACTGGCCCCCAAGAGGAAGTCAGAAATAGAGTCGAACAGTTCCGAATTCGTCGGGATCGTATCGTGGATGGCCTGAATGAAATTCATGGGGTCAAATGTCTTAAACCCCATGGTGCATTTTATGCTTTCCCCAATATTAAAGCCTTCGGTAAAACCAGTAGTGAGATGGCAGATTATTTACTGCATGAAGCTGGTGTTGCTACTCTGGGAGGCAGTTCTTTTGGTATTTATGGTGAAGGCTATTTAAGGATGTCCTATGCCAACTCCCTTGAAAATATTGAAAAAGCCGTTTCTCAGATCAAAGAAGCATTAAATCGATTATAAAAGTAGTTAAAAAGGAGACGATTTATTGGGAATGCCAATAAATCGTCCCTTTTTTTTAACCGCTCAAGATATGTTGTTCGATTCATCATGTCAAAAACTTATGTTTGGATTTTTTCGCAATAACTTCTTAAGTATCTTTAGGGATACAGCCAAGATATATGCATGTCAGATAACCGTTGTTACTTAACTGTTTGATGATGAGCGAATAAAAATAATTACCATACAGAGAATAATATTGTTCTGGCGAAAAAACTCTAATATAAACGAATATAATCTAAAATAATCTAAAAAAATCATATTAGATCATAAACAAAGCATAATAATAAGGTTATAATTTTGTAATTAATAATTAAAAAGCTAAAGATGATTTGTTGATCTTCATTAATATTTTGATTTTGCTGATTATATCTATAGAACTAATAATTAAGATTATTATACTAATCATAATGTTTGTTAATTTGTTTATTTAGAATAGAAAAAAATTAAGTTTACAAATATAATTATAAAATTAAATTCCAGAATAAATGATTGAATAGTTTGAAAATTTAGTAAAAGGAAAATCGTAGCTAGATAAAAAGTGGATAACTTTGTGAAAAGTTTGCACATATTAGTTGCTATTATGGAAGTTTATATTTATAATAAACATGAATTGTGACAAGTTTTTTTATACATTTCAAATTAACTTACAGATATTAATATCAGAAGGGGGGTATAATATTGTAGGAGGAAGGAGGGGGTTGAGTTACTCAGGTTCCGTCTTTTTTTATGTTTTGTTACATGTTTCTAGTTTTAATCTTTTGGCTTTATGCTAAATAACTTGAGGGGAAAGAGGATGCCAACATGAACACTGTGCTATTTTTGATTTTATATCCTGTTATTGTAGCGCTTCTCTTGCTCGTCCTACCGCAGCATGCAATAAGGAAATTTATTGTAGTAGCGTCAACGGTCATTTTGACTGCAGCTTCAATTTACCTAGTAACCCAGTACTTTAACACGGGTGCCGTTTTCTTTGAATTCGGTTCACATTCAATGAGTTTAGGTATATTTGCGATTGAAGTTGTACTTGCTGCAATAATTATCTTTATTTCCATTAAACATAAGCAATTCTTAGCTGCGCTGCTTATGCTCATCGGGGCTGCAATGACGATCTGGTTTGAACTATCTCACGGTAGTGAAATCCACGCTACACATAATCTATTCGTTGATAACTTATCCTTAATCATGACACTTATCATTGGAATTATTGGAAGCCTTATCGCTTTATTTGCTGTAGGTTACATGGAAGATTATCATCATCACCACCATAATATGAAGAATAGAATTCCGTTCTTCTTCTTTATCGTTTATGTCTTCTTAGGTGCTATGTATGGTGTTGTCTTTGCTAACAACCTGATGTGGTTGTTCTTCTTCTGGGAAATCACCACGTTCTGTTCGTTCTTCCTGATTGGTTATAGTCGCGACGATGTGGCTACCAAGAATGCGTTCAGAGCACTTAAACTGAATCTTCTCGGTGGTTTGGGCTTTTCAGCTGCAATAATCTTACTTTTTACCCAGGCACACACTGTAGAACTTAATCAATTACCAGGCTTAGCCTCTGCAGTTGTTTTACTGCCTGTAGCCTTACTCGCATTTGCTGGTCTGACTAAATCTGCTCAAATGCCGTTTTCTTCCTGGCTGTTGGGAGCGATGGTTGCACCAACTCCTGTTTCTGCACTGCTCCACTCCAGCACTATGGTTAAAGCAGGTGTATATCTAATCATCAGATTGTCACCAGTCTTCGCTTTCGTAGAAGGTGCTGCCACTGTAGGACTTTTCGTTGCTATGGTGGGTGCAGTTACTTTCTTACTCACATCCTTCATGGCAATCTCTCAGATGGATGCCAAAAGAGTACTGGCTTATTCCACAATTGCCAACCTTGGTTTAATTGTTGTCTGTGCTGGTATCGGAACCTACGAATTAGTATGGGCTGCTATTATGTTGGTTATCTTCCATGCTATCGCTAAATCTCTCCTCTTCCTCTCTGTTGGAACAGTAGAGCATAACGTTGGCGATCGTATCATCGAATCTATGGATGGACTTATCACCAAGATGCCTAAGGTTGCTGTCGGAATGGTCGTTGGTATCGCCGGCATGTTCCTAGCACCATTTGGAATGCTTATCAGTAAATGGGCTGCCCTGGAAGGACTTGTCGCTGCTAATCCGATTCTTACTGTCTTCGTTGCTTTCGGTAGTGCTGCAACCTTATTCTTCTGGACGAAATGGCTTGGCAAGATCATTATGATTAAAGATAAGCCCGCTGATTTCCATGCTCATGTTCCAGGAACAGAGACATTTACCCTGACTTCTTTAGCGATTATGACAGTGGGAGTATGCTTACTCTTCCCATTGATCTCCACCTATTCACTCGAGCCGTTCATTCAGTCCATCTATGGTCACACTTATTTGCTTGATCAAAGCAATGTAGCGATTTTGCTGATTATGATGGGACTTATCCTTGTATTGCCACTGCGTCTCTTAACTTACGGAGATGTAACCTATAAGCATCAATATCTTGCTGGTGCTAACCTGAGTGAAAAGGAGAAATTCTATGGCTCACTCGGACTCACCAGAGATGTAACCTTCAAGAGCTTTTATTTGAACAATATTTTTGGAGAAGATAAACTGTTTAAACTCGGCGTCGTATCCAGTATTATCTTAATTATCATTATGATTGGGGTGGGAATGTAATGAGTGGAATGAATGCTTGGATTGCTGTAGCTCTCTATATCGTTCTGGCCCCGATCCTGGGTGGTTTAATATCGGGGATAGACCGCAAGATTTCTGCAAGGATGCAAGGTAGATATGGTCCTCCGCTCCTTCAGCCATTCTATGATGTTTTAAAACTCATGGCAAAACAAGACCAAGTTGTTAATAAGCACCAGAAGTTTTATATTCTTTGCTTCTTCATCTTCGTTATCATTACGGGTTCGATCTTCTTTGCTGGTGGCGACCTGCTTCTGGCGATCTTCGCCCTGACACTGGCAAGCGTATTCCTGATCATCGCAGCATATTCCACTTATTCACCTTATGCCTATATTGGTGCTGAAAGGGAAATGCTGCAGATGATGGCTTATGAGCCGATGGTCATTCTGACTATTGTAGGAATGTACATGGTCACAAAGAGCTTTAATGTTATTGACATTATTGCTTATAATCAGCCGCTGATGTTTCCTCTATTCGGAATTTTCTTAGGATTCTTGTTCATCCTGACCATTAAATTCCGTAAGTCTCCATTCGATATCTCCATGTCTCACCACGCACACCAGGAGATCGTCCGTGGCGTGATTACTGAGTTCTCCGGCAAAGAATTAGCAATGGTAGAGGTTGCTCACTGGTATGAGAATGTTTTCTTACTCGGTATTGTCTGCCTGTTCTTTGCAACCAATCCGATCATCGCGATCGTTCTTGCCGCTGCTACCTATTTCTTAGAAATCTGGATCGATAACAACAACTCCCGTCTGAAGTGGCAGTCCACTTTAGGCAGTGCTTGGATCGTTGCTCTGGTTCTGGGTGTAGGTAACATTGCGTATCTGGCTCTTAGATAATCTTTAAGATGGACTCCTAATATTAACTACGCGGAGGTGAAATGAATGTCTTACTTGCCAAAGTCTCCTTGGCTGGTTCATTACGATGCATCCAGCTGCAATGGCTGTGACATCGAAGTGCTGGCTTGTCTGACACCTTTATATGATGTCGAACGCTTTGGGGTTCTCAATATTGGCAATCCTAAACACGCTGACATTTTCGTTGTAACCGGATCTGTTAACGAGCAGAATAAATCTGTTATTCAGAATATCTACAATCAGATGCCTGATCCCAAGGTTGTAGTAGCAATCGGTGCTTGTGCCACTTCCGGTGGTATTTTCCGTGAGTGCTACAATGTTCAAGGTGGAATCGATAAAGTTATTCCGGTTGACGTCTATGTTCCCGGTTGCGCTGCCAGACCTGAAGCCATCATTGACGGTGTTGTTCAAGCTTTAGGTGTTCTCGAAGAAAAATATAAGAACATGGGAAAGGTGGCAAAATAAATGGCTGATGCTCAAACTTTCCAACCTGTTACGGCTTCCGAGATTGTTAATCAAGCAAAAAGTCTTGCTAAAGAAGGTTATCGCCTGATTCAAATGTGCTGCACCAAATCTGCGACAGAGATGGATATTATTTATACATTCGAAAAAATTAATCTCCATTGTACAAATCTTATACTACCTGTTAATGTTGGCGACACACTTCCAAGTATCAGCAGCGTATTCTTCGGAGCATTCCTCTATGAAAACGAAATCCATGACCTTTATGGTGTGAATTTCTCAGGCATGGCAGTCGATTTCAAAGGCACATTCTATGAAACATCAGTTAAGCACGCTTTTAGTGTGACTGGTGCGGATTCCAAAGAATAGGAGGGGATGGTAATATGGGTGAACGTACAATAATTCCATTTGGGCCTCAACATCCGGTACTACCTGAACCGCTCCATCTTGACCTGATTTTAGAAGATGAGAAAGTGGTTGGTGCAGTTCCTTCTATCGGTTTCGTTCACAGAGGTTTGGAGAAGCTGGTAGAAAAAAGAGATTTCCATGAAATGATGTATGTTATTGAACGTGTTTGTGGAATCTGTAGTTTTATTCACGGACAAGGCTATGTTCAGACAATCGAAGGCATCTTCGGTGTTGATATTCCCGATCGTGCCAAGTACCTCCGTACCATCTGGGCAGAACTTTCCCGTGTACACAGTCATGTTCTGTGGCTAGGTCTGATGGCTGATGCTTATGGTTTTGAAAGCTTGTTCATGCACTGCTGGAGAGTTAGAGAGAAAGTCCTTGACCTTTTCGAAGAAACAACCGGTGGTCGTGTTATCTTCAGTGTTTGTAAAGTTGGCGGTGTCTGGAAAGATATCGACAATGACACCCTGAAGCGTATTGTTAATGTACTGAAGGATGTAGAAGCAGAGTTAAAACCACTGACCGATGTCTTTGTCAAAGATTTCACTGTTCAAAAGAGAACCAGAGGCGTAGGTGTAATCACTTATCAAGAAGCGATCGATCTCGGTGCCGTAGGTCCTACCTTAAGAGGTAGTGGTGTAGCGATGGATTGCCGTACGCTTGGCTATGCAGCCTATGGTCAACTCGATTTCGAACCAATCGTTGAGAAAGACGGTGACTGCTACGCACGTACTGTCGTTCGTGTACGCGAGACTTATCAATCCATTGATCTTATCCGTCAATGTGTTGGTAAGATGCCTGATGGAGAGATTGAAGTTAAAGTCAAAGGTAATCCGAAGGGTGAATACCTCTCCCGTCTGGAACAACCTCGTGGCCAGGTCGTTTATTATGCAAGAGCAAACGGAACCAAGTATTTGGATCGTTTCCGTGTCAGAACACCGACCTTTGCTAATATTGCTCCACTTCTTAAAATGCTGCCGGGATCAGAGCTCGCAGATGTACCTCTGCTTGCTTTAACAATCGACCCCTGTATTAGCTGTACAGAAAGGTAAGGTGATAAACGATGGCATTTAACGTAATTGGCAAAACAATCATGAAGAGTCTGTTCGGTAAACCTGCTACAGCTATGTATCCGATAGTTAAGAACGAGTTCTATCCCAATACTCGCGGTAATATCGATATTGATATTGATAAATGCAATTTCTGTGGCTTGTGCAGCAGAAGATGTCCTGCAGGTGCAATCGAAGTAAGCAAACCGGACAGAAAATGGGAGATTGACCGCACTCGTTGCATCGTCTGCAATTTCTGCGTTCAGGTTTGTGCCAGGGATTCTCTGAGCACTGGCAGACACTACACTTCACCAATGACTGATAAAGCCAATAGAATTTTCACGATCTACGGACAAGAAACTGCAGCAGCGAAAGAAGAATGCTAAAAGATGCATGAATATCCGATTACGGAACAAATTGTTAAAATAGCATCCCAAAAAGCCAAGGAAAGTAATGCGCGTAGAGTTACGCGCATTACCTTGGTTGTTGGAGAATATTCGGGCTTTATCGGAGAATCCATCCAGATGTATTTCGATATCATTTCCAAGGGTACTCTATGTGAAGGAGCTATGCTGGAAATGGATAATATCAAAGCAAAATGGAGATGTCCCCGCTGTGAAATCGACTATGTTCGCAAGCCCCTCTCTTTTGCTTGTCCAGAATGTGGTGAAGACGGTGAACCAACCAATATCGGCAAAGAGTTTTTTGTCAAGAGTATCGAAGTAGAAACGTGATAAAGGGGTGAGCTCTGTGTCTGGCAAGGAAATCGAAATCGTCCAAAACATCTTTGATGAAAACGATCGGATCGCATTAGCAACCAGAGAGACTCTCGAAAAACGTGGGATTTTTGTGGTTAATATCATGGGATCTCCCGGAGCAGGAAAAACTTCGAGCATTATTAATATGATCAAGAATCTTCCTGATGAAAAAATTTATGTCATTGAGGGAGATATCGAATCTGATATTGATACTGTAAAGCTTAAAGAATTGGGTATTGAAACCATACAGATCAACACCAATGGAGCCTGTCATTTAGATGCTATGACGATCGAAAAATCACTGCAAGAACTAACGGTAGATCAGCCAGGACTACTTTTTATTGAGAATATCGGTAATTTAGTATGTCCAGCAGAATTCCAAATCGGTGAACACATTAAAATGTTGATTTGTTCTGTCGCGGAAGGCAGTGACAAACCTTATAAATACCCGCTTGCATTTCAAAACGCTGATATTATTCTTCTAACGAAATGTGATCTTAAAACCTTCGTCGATTTTGATGATGAATTTTTCAATCGAGGGGTCAAAGCTCTCAATAAGAAAGCACCTGTATTTGAAGTCAATGCCAAGGCAGGACTTGGGTTTTCAGAAGTCGCTGATTGGTTAATAAATAGAAAAAGATAGTAAAAAATGGACAAAGGATATATGGAGCGTGGTTGAAATTAGTTGATCTAAAGTACTTCCACGCTTTTTCCAATTGTTTTGATTTTTTAGGCAGTAAGTACTAAAATGATAACGTAATGGTTAACCGTTTAACCGTACTATAAATGTTGGCTAGGAAATATATTCCTGTAATAAATTAATATTTTTAAATTTAAAACTATTATCAAAGAGAATAGTTTTAAAAGAGTATAGTTATAATAGTTGGTTTATAAATTTTAGAGAGAAAAGAGGTTGGAACGTATGTGTGTCGCACTACCAGGAAAAGTGATTGAAAATGATGGTTTCGTTGGCAAAGTTGATTTTCAAGGCAACATCGTCAACGTCAGTATGGGAGTTGTCGACGCTCAGGTGGGGGATTATGTCTTAGTCCATGCCGGCTGTGCGATTGAGGTCATGAAAAAAGATGCAGCTCAAGAAATTATTGATCTGTTTGCAGAATTGGAGTCTATTCACCATGAATCTTGAAACAATCATTAACGAAATACAAGGGTATCAAGGACCGTCTCTTAAGATCATGGAGGTATGTGGAACCCATACCTCCAGTATTTTCAAAAACGGGATAAAAAGCTTTCTGACACCGGAGGTCAAGCTTATTTCTGGCCCAGGATGCCCGGTATGTGTCACTCCGGCAGCCTATATTGATAAAGCTATTGAGTGGGCCAAGAAGCCAGACTGTATTCTGATGACGTTTGGGGATATGATGAAAGTACCAGGTATTCATCAATCTCTAAGTGAAGCCAAAGCTGAAGGTGCTAATGTTGAGATCATGTATTCTCCTCAGGAAATCCTGAAGAAAGCAGTCCAAGATCCAACCACAACGTATGTTATCGCTTGTGTCGGTTTTGAGACCACTGTACCGGTGTATTCTTTACTGATCGAGCAGATGGAGCAAAATCAGATCATCAATATTAAACTTCTGACAGCTTTAAGACAGGTTCTGCCGGCATTAGAATTTATCTGTAAGACTGATAGTGAAATCGATGCCTTTATCGCTCCCGGTCATGCCAGTACTATCCTGGGCTCCGATGCCTATCATAACCTGGCAACCAAATACCAAAAACCTTTTGCTGTAGCAGGTTTTGAAGCTGAGCATGTGCTGATAGCTATCTACGACCTCATAAAACAAATGGAAAAAAACAAACATGAGGTTCATAACCTTTATCCATCTGTCGTCCGTCCTGAGGGCAATAAGGTGGCCATGGACTGTATCTCAAGGTATTTCAAGACTGGAACTGCTTATTGGAGAGGTATCGGCAGCATTGAGAACTCCGGATTGTATTTGCGTGATGAGTACTTGAAGTACGATGCCGGATCTTTTGACCTTACGGATGAAAACGATAAACAAGCTTCCAAATGTCGTTGCGGCGAAGTGATCATCGGCAAGATCAATCCGGATGAATGCCCGATGTTTGGTAAAGTCTGTACGCCGGTCAATGCCAAAGGTCCTTGTATGGTTTCAACGGAAGGAACTTGTGGAATCTGGTATCGTTTTGCCGGGGTTAAAAGGAAAGACTGATTCAAATGAATAGTGCAGGTGAACAATGATGAAAATCTATATGGCCCATGGAAGTGGTGGTAATGCTACCAGAGACCTGATCAGGGATCTCTTTCATAAGTATCTCGCCAATGAGTATCTGGATAAGATGGAAGATTCTGCTTCTCTGCCCAGCTCAGATTACCCGCTGGCCTTGACCACAGACTCTTTTGTCATCACACCACTGGAATTCCCAGGTGGTGATATCGGTAAACTGGCGGTTTGCGGTACAGTTAATGACCTATGGATGTCCGGTGCAGAACCACAATACCTCACAGCCGGATTTATCTTGGAAGAAGGACTAGAACTGGATCTTCTGGAAAGAGCTATTTCTTCCTTAAGTAAAGCAGCTCAAGAAGCTGGGGTTAAGATCGTTGCTGGTGATACCAAAGTGGTACAAGGAAACGGTGGTATGTATATCAATACAGCTGGCCTTGGATTCCGTAAATATCCTCAAACCCCGGAACAAAAAGCATTAAAAACGGGTGATGTCATCATCGTCAGTGGCGACCTCGGAAATCATCATGCATGTATCATGTCCCAAAGAATGGAAATAATAAATTCAATTAAAAGTGATTGTGCCAATTTAGGACCTATGGTTCAAGAATTAGTTCAATCCGGTGTCGATCTCCGTTTAATGAGAGATATTACCCGTGGAGGTTTGGGCACTATTTTAAATGAAATAGCTGAAGCGCACCGGGCTACCATGGAGATACTGGAGACAAATATTCCGGTCGATGCAGAAGTTAAATCTTTCTGCGATATCTTAGGACTGGATCCCTTGTATATGGCTAACGAAGGCAAATTCCTCTGTATTACTTCCAAAGAAGATGAAGAAAGGGTCTTAAACATTCTGAAAAGTCATCCTCTTGGGGTCAAAGCAACAAGCATCGGTCACATCGTTAATACAGAGGAATATTTGGTCACAGTCAAAACCAGACTGGGAGGCAGACGAATCATTGATATCTTATATGGTGAGGGTCTTCCAAGAATCTGTTAAGAAGATCCTGTTGTTAATGAATAACCATTATAAAAAATCACATCAACCAAAGAGTTTATCAGCGTATTCCTGGTTCAGGTTACTCATCGGCATTGCCTTGGTTCAAACTTTTTTTGTGGAAATAATTCAACGAGAAAGCCTGATTTTAACGTTATATTGGCTGTCGGATAAGTCTTATCTGTACCTACTGAATGCTTTTCTCGTATTGCTGATAGACCTCTTTTTTCTCTCCTTGCTAGGCTCACTACGAGGAGTGGTTTTTGTATCCTCGATCACGCTCCTCTTTTTATCCGTAATCAATATGGTCAAAAAACAATTTTTGGGTGATCCTCTTTTTCCATGGGACTTCAAGAGAATGGATCAGGCCTTTAACTTGCTTCCCAAGTTATCATTTGAGATAATGATGGCACTTACCATATTGGCTATTGTCGTAATCATATTACTCTTCATCAACGGCTATTTAATTCCGCGATGTCGCATCGGTTTATTATCAAGATCAGTGCTGGTTTTGGGAGTTATCATTATTATCCCATTTCTGATCTTCTATCGTCATACGCCACTAGAAACAGCTTTTAAAAAAGCTGAGATTGAACATATCTTTTGGCTTCAGAGTGAAAACAGTCTTCAGAATGGTTTTCTGCTGGGCTTTACCATGAATCTGGAGAATACCATGATTTTTAAGCCCAATGAATACAACAGTGAGAAAATAGGGGAGATTATCCAGAATTATAATCCAAGCGTTCCGACCTTGAAGACGGATAGGATCAAAACTCAACCTAACATTATTTTCATCTTAAATGAAGCTTTTTGGGATCCCACAAAGCTTTCTAATGTCAAATTTTCCGAGGATCCCATTCCTTACTTCCATAAACTTCGTTCTCAATACCTAGCAGGAACCATGGTTTCGCCTGTTTATGGGGGCTATACCGCCAATGTGGAGTTTGAAATACTCACAGGATTGAGTACTAAATATTTACCTCAGGGAGCTATTGCTTACCAACAGTATCTTAATAATCCGATTCCATCTCTCCCCCTGATATTGAATGAACATGGATATAGTTCGATTGCTATCCACCCTTATCATGATTGGTTTTACCAGAGAAATATGGTCTACCCTCTATTGGGATTTGATCATTTCTACAGTCTGAATGACTTTAAGCAGGCAACAGTAAAAGGAGAATATACAAGCGATCTAGACGTCAGTACAAAGATTCTGGAAGAGATCAAGGCCACTGAACAACCGGCGTTTATCTTTGCTGTAACCATGCAGAACCATGGTCCATACTCAGAAAAGCGTTACGACCGTAATGAAATATCAGTGAGCTCAAATATATCGGAGCAAGGTGCCAAAATACTGGAAACCTATGCTCAAGGGTTAAAAGATGCTGACAATGCTTTACAGGTTCTGGTTGAACAATTGAAACAAAGCAATGAGCCTACGGCTATCATTTTTCTGGGAGACCATCTTCCTTATCTTGGCAAAGAGTATCTCGTCTATAAAGAAGCAGGCTATATCCACGAGAATGAAAATAAATGGTCTGTTCAAGATAACTTAAACATGAAGTCAGTTCCCTTTGTCATTTGGTCCAATTATGAAATTCCGGTTAGAAAGAATAATAATATGACCTTGAGTTCACAGTTTTTAGGTCTAAAGATTTTGGACATTGCCCATATCCCTGATAACTTTGTTTTTAGTTTTATTCGAAATTTATCGAAGGAATTACCAGTTTACAATCGGTCTGTTTATATGGGTACCAAGGATCAGATTACGCCAGAACTATCTGAAAAACATAAAAAGTCGGAAGATGAATACTGGTTATTGGAATATGATATCTTATTTGGAAAGCAACACTATCGATTTTTCATTGAATAACGTTTAAAAGTGACCTCTTGCTCTGTAATCATCCAACACTCAGCAATACTTTATATCATAGCATAATTCTATGAACAGGAATACAAAGCTCAATAATTCTAGATATGAGCCAATCAATTAAAGAAAGAGGGATAAGGATGCCTGATATAGCTTGGGTAAATGGTGAAGTAACCGATATGATGGAAGCCAAAGTATCTTTCTTTGATCATGGATACTTTTACGGTTACGGTGTTTATGAAGCATTTAAAGTTTACGATGGAAAACCGTTTGCTTTGGATGATCATCTCGACCGCCTGGAAATGAGCATGAAGGAAATCCGGATCGTTCCTGATTTTGCACGAGAAGAACTAAAAAAGAATATTCTGGATTTTGTTGCCAGTTCTGAGTTAAAAGACGCCATTCTCTATCTGCAGGTAACCAGAGGGGTTGGACCCAGAAGCCATGCTCCCTTAAAGAATCCAAAACCGACACTTGCCATGTTTGTATCTTATTATCCACCGGTTCCGCATGATTTGAGAGACAAGGGCGTTAATTGTGTTGTATTGAAAGATGAGCGCTGGGCAAATCCTTATATTAAGACCCTTAATCTTTTGCCTAATATCCTTGCTAAACAAGTGGCAGAGGAGAAGGGTGGTTATGAAGCTATCCTGGTTAGAGAGAATGGTAACGTCAGTGAAGCTGCAAGCAGTAATGTCTTTGCTGTCTTCGGGGATACCATTGTGACCCCGCCAACAGATGGCAGAATCTTAGGAGGGATATCCAGACTTGTTTTGCTTCGGATTTTAGAGAAGAATAACTTTAACTATAAAGAAGAACACTTCACTGAGGAGCAGCTAAGGAAGGCCGATGAAGTGTTTATTACCAGCACCGGTGTAGAGGTTCTTCCAGTTACCAAGCTTGATGGGAATCCGGTAGGTAAGGGAATACCAGGGCCTATAACTCAAAAGCTATTTGAGCTTTTTATGGCTGAGATACCAAATTTTCTGGATTAGTAGGGTATACTGAATAGCATGATGATTAGAGAATAGTATAAAAGTCCATATTATAGAGATAATCCCAAACCGAAAAGTGATAAACAGAACATGTATTTTCGGTTTTACAGGAGGTTTTTAGAATGCTTGATCTATTGTACAAAAGGAGAAGTATCCGTAAATACCAGGATACACCGATTGAAGAGGAGAAAATTCAGCAACTGATTAAGTCTGCTTTACTAGCCCCTTCTGCCAAAAATCTTAATCCACAGAGATTCATTGTGATTAATGACAAAGCTCTACTTGCGAGATTATCCCAGGCCAGAGATCATGGTTCTGCCTTTTTAAAAGATGCACCATTGGCTATCGTGGTGACAGGAGATAGCAGTCTGACTGATACCTGGATAGAGGATACAACTATTGCAGGCATCATCCTGCAATTAAGTGCTTTATCTTTAGGATTAGGATCTTGCTGGGCTCAGATCAGGGATCGAAAACACAATGATGAAATCACAGCGGAAAAGTATGTTCAAGAACTATTAGATATCCCTCAGGAATTAAAAGTGGAATGTATTATCGGTATTGGTTATCCGGGCGAAGAAAGACGATCAAAGACAGATGCAGATCTGGGGTTTGACAGAGTTTCTAATAACCTTTACGAAAAAAACAAATAATAATTTATAATTATAAAGAACACAGCTAATGACTAAAGATCATCTGCTGTGTTCTTAGTATTTAACATTTTCTGCTCGTATCAAATCGTAGAATTGGATTTGTTTAGCTTCTTAATATAAAATTTACCAGTATATAAAAATCTAAAAAGCACAAAATAGTATCATAAAGGGTACGTAATGGTTGAGCGAAGACTTATATGTGCTCCTTATCAGGGGTGTATATGGGTCGGCCAAAGATTGCATACAGGTCCCTGGCTTGTATGTAGTCGGAGGGAAGATTCTTTACGGTTGGGAAAAGCTTTGTTGCAGTCGATTGATTTGATTGCAGCAGGGTTCCAACCTATCGTAAAGGGTCGAGCTAAGATCATGCAAGGTGTTGATGATCGTATAAAGTTGTACGTTCGGTACAAGTTTATATGGCGCACGGTTTTACGTAGCCGAGAGGTTACGTGAAGCTGTCTAGATATCTTGCATGGTTGAACAAACCATTATCATGGGTGGCGACCTGCTTGGTTATGGTCGAAAGATCATAGCTAGGTAATAAACCATCTGTGGTGGTGCAAGGTAGATCATTACGTGCTCTTTTTAAATATAAATTTTGATAGGCTGTCCTAATGGACAGTCTTTTTGCCTTTTTGTATTCGGAGCTTTTTTCTTCAGTTTGTAAAAAACACTGTCTCTCTTTA
>CAYZDF010000063.1:0-15636 GCA_964477085.1 uncultured Gracilibacteraceae bacterium
AGACGAGTTAAGCAGCACTTATTATATCACCGCTAATAATCGTGCACATTGGTGTACAAAACGAAATGTGTTGTAGTCTGATACAAACAGACTTTGTTCTGATTAATACAAAGGCATAAAATCTTTAACATAGGAAAGTGTTCGTAATGTATCCCAGACCTTCACTGCTGTAAATAAGTCGATTCTGGTGGATAATACTGAAAGATCGATATTTAAGAGCTGCTCAATTTTTTTTAGTCGGTAGTGTAATGTGTTGATATGAAGAAAAAGATTTTGAGAGGCTGATTTTAAATTATAATTACTGTCCAATACATTTCTTAAAGTATTGAATAAATCGCTGCCTGTAACGCTATCGTGCTGAATTAACGGGCCGACTATTTTAAGACAATAGTCTTTGATCGATTCAATGTCACGAGAGAATATAAAATAATATACTCCCAGCTCTTTATATTCCTGCAATCTCCCGTTCTTATTCAAGAGCTGATTTAACGTTACCGCAATTAGAGCTTCTTTAAAACTATGGTTGAATGACTGTAACGGGTATGGTTCACCGATTCCGATGGATAAAGAGAATTTGAATCGCCTATCGGCTTCTTCTTGATATTTTCTGAAATTAACTATATTTCTTTTACTCGATCTGATTGCGAATACCGAATTATCCAAACTTGTCGGAACTAAAATCACTAAACAATCAGAGTAAGTCAAGACAATTATTTCCGGCTGACTATTCATAAAATATTCTTTAGTAAAAGAAACAACGTTTTTGGGAATGCCATTTGGGTGTTCAACCTTGATCATTGCAACGAAGTAAGGGATTTCTGCTTCCAAATTGGGGAAATCTTTTTGGAGCCGGTTAATTATATTATTGTCGTTTTGTTTTTCAGGAGAGAAAGTTGCAACCTGCTGCTCTTCTTTTAGCATTCCATTTAATAGTTCTTGATAACTGCTTAATACGCTTGACATTAACGTTTCACCACCTAAATTTATCTTGTAATAATGAATTAGCAAATTGCATGCCAAATACGGGATTCTCATAATACTGGAGTATTAAAGAATTTTTCCAAGATAGTATTTCTGAAAAATAAACGCTTTGTTTACATGATAAACAAACAATATCAAAAACGTATATTTATTAAAGTTTAAAATTGTACCTTAACAGCAGCGAGCGTGCCCAAAGTTCTAAATGAACGTTTTGCGGGCACGCTCTAATAATTTACAGGTTAATAAATTATTCCTGGTTAATATAATTCCTGAAAGAATATTTGTATAGTTAAACAAAGACAAAAACAATATTAGGGTAATATAATTTACATGATTTTAAAAAAAATATATACCCGTGATATATAAAGCAATTAAAGTGGAGGAACTATATGGAAAAAGAACTGATGAAACAAGATAATCCAATTATAGTAGAGTCAAAGAAACCATTTAGGGAACAGTTTTTACGTAAGAAGGTATTACTCATAGCTTTTGCTGCATTTGTCGTTTTAGGAGGCGGAGGAACGGTAGCTGTTGTTAAAGCCAGTGATAATCCCGCGTTTTGCACGCTTTGTCATAATATGCAGCCCTACTATGATTCCTGGAAAGACAGCAATCTGTTAGCCAATAAACATGCTGCTGCTGACGTAAAATGTCACGATTGTCATGAAGCTTCACTTTCCTTACAAGCTGAAGAAGGGTTTAAGTACATTACCGGAGATTATAAAACCCCTTTAGACAAGCGCGCGTTTGCTACGGAAGAATTCTGTACACAATGCCATGATTTTTCAGATGCTAAAGCCAAAACAAACTTCGCTGAGTCAAATCCGCATGACTCGCATAATGGGGATTTGCAATGTAATACCTGCCATAATATGCATCAGCAATCCGATCTGTTTTGCAAACAGTGTCACAACTTCGATTGGTTTAGTAACCTTGGTTCTTATTGGAAATAGCATTATTACTTAAACAGGATGTAAAGTAACTTATGGGAATTTTGAAGAAGGTTTATTTCTATTTCTCCTCTATGAAAACCGGACTAGTGCTGCTGGCGCTGATCGCCTTGGCGTCTGTCCTTGGCAGTCTTATATTGCCTGATGTGTTTTTCAGAAGCGTCATTTTCAATGTTTTACTTACGTTATTAATTTTGAATATGCTGTTATGTACTGCGAAGAGGATTGTCCGTTTCCATTGGAGAGAGTACACACTCAATAAAATTAGATTTGTAAGACAATTAGGAATTCTGCTGCTCCACTGGGGTATTATTATGATTTTTACAGGAGCTGCTTTCTACTTGGAATTCGGACAAAGTGAGATATTGAAGCTTTCCGAGGGTGAAACAGCGGATATTTCTAAACTTATCTCGGCTGCAAAGCCTTTTTCGATTCAGCTTGAACAGTTCCTTGTCACTTATAACGATAATGGATCAGCCTCTCAATATTATTCAAATATTTTAATCCTAGCGGTGCAGAAAGAAAAAGCCTGTATCAGTGTGAATAACCCCTTGGTTTATGGCAACGTGAAAGCTTATCAAGAAAGCTATGGGAATAAAGTCAATATTACTATTAACGATCAGGGGAAAAAGAAGGTCGAGCATTCATTGGATGAAGGCCAAACCTTTGCTGTTCCAGGTACGGAAAAAACAGTTAAACTCTTTCGATATGTTCCTAATTTCGATGAGAATTTCGGTATGGAATCAAAATCCCAAAGACCGGATAATCCGCGGGTGATTTTTTCAGTCTATGAAAAGGGCAAGTTGCTGGGTGTGGGAGTTGCCAAGATTGGAGAAACGATTAACCTTGACAACGGTGTTACCGTAATCTTTACAGGGATAATACCCTATACCGTTCTTAAATTGAAATATGATCCCGGATTGCCGGTCACTGCCGTCGGAGGGATTTTATTTATGCTTGGAGTATTTATGGCACTTTTATCTGTCAACTCGTTGCCAATACCTAATACTGGTTCTGAAGAAGAATTGGACACTAAGGAATGAAGTATCCAAAAGAAGCAGGTGAAACAAATGGCGCAAGTATTATTATCCATTACCCTCGTTGTTTATCTTGCAGGGGTATTACTGTATTTTGCAGGAAATAGGACCGATCATGCCAAACTCTTAGGGATGGCTTCAATTTCAGCCTTGATGGGCTGTATTCTTAATCTGTGGATATTAATACATAGGTGGAGTCTTACCGGCAGGCTACCCCTGGCAAGCGGAAGCGAATTTTTGTTGTGTTTTTCATTCTTTACAGTGTTGATGTATTTGGTTTATGAATATAAGAGCCAGGATAAAAAGACAGGTGCGATGATTATGCTGATCGCTTCATTCTTCATCCTGCTCATCTTGGTCTTAATGGCAGATCAATTAAATCAGATCTATCCCCTGATGCCGGCTCTTAAAAGTCCATGGCTTTCCGTACATGTTCTGACTGCGGTTTTTTCCTATGCTGCCTTTGCTCTGGCCGCTGGGTTGGCTGCCAGAAATATAATCCGGAATGACTATACTCAGCATGGAGGGAAGATCTATTTGCTTGTAGCCGGAGGATTTGCGATGCTGTCTTTATCGATTATAATTGGTGCGGTCTGGGCGGAACAAGTATGGGGCAGCTACTGGAGCTGGGATCCTAAAGAGACTTGGGCTTTGATTACCTGGATTGTCTATGCCCTTTTCTTGCATTTGCATAAAAACCGGAAGTGGCAGAGGAAGAGAAGCAATATCATCGTCTTGGCCGGCTTTGTTCTGGTTCTTTTCACATTTTTCGGAGTAAACTATTTTATGTCCGGAATGCATAGCTATGCGTAAATAAAAATGTTCATTTAAAGTATTATTAGATTTTACACGTAGCAGGTTGACATCTAAACAAAAATTAAATATCATATGATATATAACACGTGATATTTAATTGAGGAGACAAGCTATGCCACCAAACGTATCATTTACAAAAGAGAACATTATCGATTCAGCATTTGAACTTTACAGAGAAATCGGCATTGAGAAAATCACAATTAGAAAAATTGCTGAAAAGTTAGGAAGTTCTATTGCTCCGATATATTCAAACTTCAAGAATACTGATGAACTAAAAAAGTGTTTAATGGATAAAACTCTGGGAGAGCTAATGAAATATACGAACAGGGAATATTCTAACAATGTCTTTCTGAACATTGGAATAGGCCTAATAAAATTTGCTAAAGAAAATAAAGTGCTGTATAAAACGCTTTTTATTAACAGCAATGAATATGTATATTTGACAGATGATTTTAATTCGAGGAATCTAGAAAAAATGAAATCAGAACCAACACTCAAAGATTTAGATGAAGAAGAAATGAAGAGAATTCTTGAAAAAACAAGGCTTTTTACGCATGGACTTGCTGCTTTAATTTGTTCAGGCAGTATGCTGAATCATTCGGATGAATATCTTTATGAACTGCTTAAGGATGCTGGAGAAGACATCATTGGATATACAATATATAAAAAGAAGGCCAAAAGCAACATCAAATAGTATAATGAAAGGTGGAACTGATATGAATAATCAGATTAGCTTTAATCGTGATGCTTGCTTGAAGTGCGGAATATGTGGAGAAGTATGTCCAAACAAAATCATATGTAAAAATAGTGGAGGAATGACAGTTTTTGAAGACAGAATACAGCTTTGCTTTAAATGCGGACAATGCATGAGCGTTTGTCCGGCTTCTGCAATATCTGTCAGCGGTTTATCTTATGAAGAAGATTTTTGTGTCATTCCGGAAAATGGGGGATACGAAAAAAGTTTTTTTGATATGATATTATCCCGTCGGTCAGTCAGAAATTATAAAGATAAGCCTGTACCCAAAGAAATGCTGGAACGTATAATTGATTCTCTGTCATATGCACCTATAGCGTTTCCTCCTGTTAAAACAGAGGTTATTGTTGTACAGAATCCCAATGATATTAAAAGAGCATTATCGTATTTTATAGAACTTTATGATTATTTATATCAGACATTTCAAAATCCTATTAAAAAGTTTTTTATAAAAATGAATGTTGGAGATAAGAAATATAAACAGATGCACAATCATTTGATACCTTTGCTGAAAGTACGTTTGCCTGGATTAAAAAATGGAACGGAAGATACAATTACCAGAAATGCGCCTGCAATGCTTCTTTTTCATACGGATAAAAGGGGAGAAGATATTGAGGCAGACTTATATATCGCAGCAACGTATTGCATTATTGCAGCACATGCCATGGGTTTGGGAGCAACTATGATGGATATTATTCCACCGGCGATTAATAAGAAAAAAGAATTAAGAGAAATCTTTAGAGTTCCGGATGGTAATGAAGTCATAGCATCAATTATATTGGGCTTTCCAAAATATAATTACCTTAGAGGAATAACAAGAAAGCTAAAAAGTGTTAGGTGGATTTGACTTTAATCCCTTCCAGAACAGTGTTTATTTCTGATTTGTCTTCTCATATAATCCAAAAAGCCTAATTATTAAAAACAAAATGAACGTTGTGCGATAAACCGTATAGGATAACCTATAACAGCAATTAGTATTTCCGGACCAACTACAAGGGTGTCTATGAAGAAAACTGAGGAACTATCGAAAATTGTCAAGAGCAGTGCTTCTTACCTTTCGAAACGTTTTGGTTATGAGGCGGATAAATAGTTATGAAGGAGGCGCTGAAAAGTAAAAAAAAGCCTATACAGACGATGGATTCTGAAAAATAACAACTTCATTCAACGGGTGCATTTTAAAACGAAGATGCATCCGTTTCTTTTCATTTAAAGGACAACTTCCGATTCTCCGCTCAATTCTTTTCTTTTGCGGCCACCCAAAAAAGCTGCTTCAGATTTTTAGCGTCTGTTTTTGAAAGAATATTGCGGATATGATATTTTACAGTGGCCTCCGAAATGCTCATGCGCTGCGCCATATCCGAATTGTTCAGATCGTGGAGGGACAACTCCAAAAGCTGAATCTCCCGTTTGGTGAAGCTGTATTTTTGCAACAGTTGCGTCAGCAAAGCCTCGTGAAAGGAGACGTTGATAATGACGTCCTTCTTTTCCAAAACTTCTTCCTGTCCAGACCAAGAAGTCACCGGCAGCTCATAATTGTCTTCCGAAGCGTCTGCTGCCGAAATGATGATAGGCGTATTGGCGCGAATGTCCAGCACATTCAAATCCCGTATCTTCTCATAGAGAAGCATGATAAAGGGAAACCCTAAAGCGATGCAGACAAGGGAAACGATGAAAAGAGCCGTTCCTCCAAGAGTCCAATATACTACACCTGCGGAAAGGATACCGGTCTGCTTTAATGTCATGGGCAGCACCAATCCTAGAGAAGCAACAAAGACCGGTTTACTGTAGAACCTTGCTATGTCCATGAATACAAGACGTATGGACAAGGAAAAAAAGGCCGACGCAAGCTGCACACCTGCAAAACCGATGAAGGAAGCCACTCCCTTATACTGGTAAGCCATGGCGATAAAGCCCAGCGCCAAGAGTCCTAAGCCGAGGGTCAGTAATATACTGCGGTGCTTCCTATCCCACAGAAACGCACCCATGATGAAGCCTATAACCAGGAAAAGCCGTGTATGGCCCAAAAAACTGCTGCCGTTCATCCAGTAAGCGGTTGCGGCAAAGTCTTGTATTCCGTAAGAAGTGAAAAAGAAGATCAGAATCAGCGTCAGTAACGGCATCAAACGGGGATGTAAGTTCTCGCTTTTTTGCGACTCGGTATAAAAGGCCCCGCTTTCGATCCACAGGCTGTTCCTGCAAAGGGGCAGCGTCAGGGAGAGGATGCCCAGCAGCACGAACACCCCGGCGGTAAAAAAGGTCTTGCCATAAAGGAAGCTACCCGAGGTCTGCGGAAACAGTAGCGTAAAAAGTATATAGTGTACAGCAAGTCCCAGACTGGCAGAGACGCCAAGAACAATTCCACGGTTTTCGGAGGAAATATACAGGAACATGAAAAAACATAAATAAGCTGAAAAAAAGCCTGCCGTAAAGCCTGCTAACAGCATGGAAAGAATGAACCACAGGCCACCAGCGAAGGCCATCATGGTGGTAAACAATCCGGTGGACAGGGCGGAAACAAGTGCAAGCTGTTTCAACCGCCACACAGGGATAGGCTTATCGAGCCACCAGGCAAAACAGGCTGTACTAAGCGCATGGGCCACAAAGAAAAGGACAAAATTGACAGTAGTAAAATTATCGCCCAGCCACTGCTGCGTCCACCAGGTGTTCAGCCAACCGAAAGCAGTCTGCCACAGGACATACAGGGCGGCCGGAATTATATAAGCGGAATGCTGATTTATGTATAATCTGTTTTTCATTCCTTAACCCCTTTAGTTATCATACACTAAAGATATTTTAACATATTTTCCCTGTAAACGAGCAAAAAGCGTCATAACGGCTGCAATTCTTTAATTCAGCGGATAGGTGCTTTTTAGTTATTTCACAGTATAACAGATGTGCAGTAGTTTATTTTCTAGGAAAGCAAAAAAAATTATAAAAATTGGAAAAACCTATCCCTAGGGTTAGGTTACAAAAATATGAAATCTTTTATAATTTACTATATCAAAAATCACTATTTAATAAAGGGGAAGTGAAGAATGAAAAAACGGGTTCGGCAAAGAAATTTTGAACAAAATGCAATAGGTCATTCAAATTACAATCATATTGCTTTCAAAGGAGTGAGAAATGAGTGGACTTAATAAAAAAAGTAGATAGTAAATGGAGCTATTTTCGAATCCTATTGCTATGTAGCCTATTTTTTTTGTCTTGCAACGGGACGGCACAGGGTGCAGTAAGTGAAAGTGATTTTTCGATTAACAGTTACGGTGTAATTACAGCTTACAGCGGATCCGGCGGAGATATCAACATACCTTCTAATATTAATGGTATCGTCGTGACAGGCATAGGAGACAGTGTATTTGCAAACAACGATACCATTGCCAGTGTAGTCATTCCCAGCGGTGTAACGAGTATCGGAAAATGGGCATTTTCGGATTGCAGTCAATTGACCGGCGTGACATTGTCTGAAGATCTGAAGAGTATTGATATCGCCGCTTTCGCCAGTTGCCCAAAATTAAACAATGTGGACATACCAGGTACGGTGGAAGTTATCGGTTCCAGCGCATTCTGTAATTGTACCGAGCTGTCCGGTATAACAATACCCGGTAAAGTAACGACCATTGCTTCCTATTTATTCTTCGGATGTACTAACCTTACCAGTGCAACCATTCCCAATGGCGTTGAAAGCATTGGAGAGAGTGCATTCTTCCGTACTGGTTTAGAAAGTATTGTCATACCCAATTCGGTTAAAACGATTGGCTATCAAGCATTTATGTACTGCACCAGCCTGGCCAATGTGAGCCTGGGGAATAACGTAACAACGATAAATACCAGTGCTTTTCAAGGTTGTACGTCCTTAACAGCTATCACCATTCCTGCCAGTGTTGTGAATATGATGAATCTGACATTCGCCGATTGTAGAAATCTTACGGATGTGACGTTAACAGATGGTATGAAAAGCATGGGAACTGGGACATTCGCAGGATGCTCCAAACTAGTTAACCTGAAGCTTGCCAATACATTGACGACCATTGGTTATTATGGTTTTCACGGCTGCAGTGCTTTGAAAGCCTTAGAAATTCCGGATGGTATCAAGTATATTGACGCAGATGCTTTCAGTGAGTGTACAGGTTTGACAAGCGTAGACATTCCTGCGAGTGTAATCCGAATTCAAAATCTCGCCTTTTACAAGTGCTCAAATTTGGCTGCCGCCTATTTTTACGGAAACGCACCGGCAATGGGGGGCAGTGTGTTTAATGCCACAGCGTCCGGGTTTAAGGTTTATTACCTTAAAGGAAATACGACTTTTACGAATCCCTGGTATGGATATACCACGGCCGAATTTGCTTTGAAGGCTCCTATGCTGAATGCCGAAGAATATTTGGCTACCGGAAGTGAAGTGAATATTTGTTTTTCAGACAATGAAAATTGGCGCAATGCGATTACGGGCATTTACGTCGATGGAACAGACCTGCAGTCTGACCAATATTCTGTCACTGCCGGAAATATTGCCATCGCAGCAGAGATCCTGACGGATGAAAAAAGTTATCAAATTTTCGTTACAGCTACGGCTTACGAAGATGCACCCATCGTTATTATCACCGACCCCGATTCCTGGAGTTTACAGAAGGTGGTATTGCGGAATATATCTGAAGCGGAATTAGAAATCCGTGTCGGGGATATTGATAATTTAAATTTTGGATGGCCGGATGGGTTTGAACCTTTTTCAGGTGAATCAACGCCGGTACATAGTTATCCTTGGGCGATTAATGATGATGACGCTTCAGGGACGGACCGCATTTTCGTTGTCAGCAGTTATAACGGCAACCCTCCGTATAGTCAGGACGGCTATACAAATGAGACTTCCAGGCCGGATAACAGTGTTGAGTCCATCGTTCTGGAATATGAAATTGATGATGTAATCGTCAACACGGCAATATTGCAAATGTTTGTGGATGATTTTCAGGCCCAAGTTTGGGGGGCAAATTATCAAGTCACGCTCAATGGACAACGAGCACCGTTTCTTGAGAATATTCTTAATTCTATAGAACAAACAGGCCCGATTGGAAAATTAATTACGGTTCAAATTCCTGCAGAATATTTATCAATTGTTCAAAGCGGAAGAATTGAAATCCTGATTGATGATACAACAACTGGTGCCGGTGACGGTTATGCGATTGATTTTGCCAGATTATTAATTAATCCGAAGAGTTTGCAATATACCGGTACAATCCAGGGCACTGTACAAAATGAAGAAGGTGACTCGGTTTCGGGGGCAACTATAAGTGCCAGCGGGACAATGACGACATGTGAAAGCGATAGCAACGGTAAGTTTATCTTGACGGATGTTTGTGCGGGATTAGTCGTGCTAAATATTGAAGCTTATAATTATCAAGCGCAGACGTTATCCGTTGATCTGAAGGCAAACGAGATAGTGACAGTAACCGTTGTACTGAATTCGCTGCCAACGTCGCCATATTTAACTGCAGATGATACCGATAATTACCAGGGATCAATCATTAATCTTGAATTTGAAGATGATGAAGATTGGCGGTCAGCTATTACAGCCGTCAAGGTTGATGGAACGGAACTAACTGAAAGTCAATATAGTGTCGTCGAAGGCATGATCCGTATTTCTGAAGGCGTTCTGACGACAGCGGGTAACCATACAATTGTCGTTTCAGCCACAGGCTATTTAGATGCAAGTGTTACTCAGCCGATCGAAGTGACAGACGTCCCGGTGACCGGTGTAACATTGAATATTAACGAACTTGAGATGACGGTAGGCGGCAGCGGTCAGTTGACAGCAACCATAGAACCATTCTATGCGACCAATCTGAATATCATATGGACATCTGAAAATGAGTCGATAGCCACAGTCGACAACAACGGATTGGTGCAAGCGGTTCTTGAGGGAACAACCTACATTACGGCAGAGACGGAAGACGGCGGATATACTGCAATTTGTACGATAACGGTTAAACCAAAACCGCCGGCAGTAGAATTAAGTGATAAGGTTATCTACGTGACCACAGACAATACGTATGTATATATGAAAATACTGGGAACCTTTTTAGAGTCGGAAGGATATGAGATAGTTGAAAAAGGATTTATTTCCATCAAAAACCCGGAGACAAATCCTGGTACAAGATTGACACTTGAGGCTGATGGCATAACCATCATTCAAGCACCGGTTACAAACGCTGCCGGTCAGGTTTACCGCTCTATAAAAACCTTATACGGAAACACCTTCTATGTGCGGAGTTATCTGATCTATACGGATCCCGGTACGGGTGAAACAGTAACGATATATAGTGATCAAGTCGTTAAAGCAGTCAAAACAAAATAACCCAAATGCAGTAAAATCAGTAATATGCATTTAAAATCAAAGGAACAAATTAATGCACTCAAGAGGTGAAGCCGATGAAAAAACAATATATGGAACCTGAAATTTATGTTGACGAATACGAAATCGATAATACCCTTGGGAATTTATGCGATGTTTCAGGCGTTGCAGATGCACCGGAAGTTTATCCCGGATGGCCTGGACCACAAGAAGAAGAATAAGATTCTTGCCATTGATCGACATAAAAGCAGGCAGGCTGTTCTTGTCGCAACCTGCTTGCTTCATTGAATTTAGAGAAAGACCTGGGCGAAACAAATGAAGAGAATTAGAGTAGCCAATGTGAATATAGAAGCAGACCCCATAGACAAGAGCTTTTTAATAACAAATTTCGCAAATATCAAACAGCTGACCTATCAAAACCGGACTTGAAGTTAAACGTAAAGTGCTATGACATAATAGCCGAACCTCAAGGGAAAATCATTGAAAAGATTTGTGACGCAACAATTATACACATGAGTGATAACCGGTACTGCAGATATTTAAGAGACACCAATACGGGGGGGATTTTCAATGCAACCTATTATGATGAATCTTACGCCAAGGTAGAGATACAACTGTCGAAAAGCATTCCGCAAACAGAACTTACACTGCGGGATTACGAATATATGTATACCGTTTTTCTTGCGGATTGATCCCTAGATAAAAAGGTATTCCGAATGAAAGAACATATGATATACTAATAATTGTCAACAAGAATGGAAGATAAAGCCTCAGGCACAGATTAACCGAGGCAAAACCCAACGTAGAAGAAACAAGCTGAGAAGCTTGTTTTATGCTATTAAGATGGAAGCCGGATAAGGGGTTTAACGGATGAATTACTGGGAAGTATACACGTTTGATACCTTTTTTGCAGCGTTAATGATCGTCATTTGTATTGTGTTTTCCGCCTTATTCAACACGTATATTTTTATCAAAGTCCGCAAAAGTATGCTGCTGTGGAAATATCTTTTGGTTCAGGGCTTACTATTCATTTGGCTGGCGGGCAAGATCATGGAGCTTGTTGCGCCTACGGTTGCTGTCATGAGTTTTTATCTGACTTTAGAGCATATCGCGGCTATCCTTCTGGTTCCGGCGATTCTTCTTTTTATCAGGGGAATTGCAAGGTATAACTTGGGGAGGAGGATTTCCCTTAGCTTTGGTCTGATTTTCATTATTGATATAATTTGCATCACGTATGTGTTTTTATTCCCATACAGTTATGCCGTTCATTTTGCACCGAGTGGTTGCTTTTTGTTCTTTAATGGGTATGCGCTTTTTAACAGGCAACGTATTTTCGCGGAATTATCAGAGGTTTCGCTGGATGTCTATATGGAAGAGCATGAGGATGCGGTGGTTATTTTTGACCGGAGCGGGAATCTGATGGATTTTAACCAAAGTGCCGGGATTCTATTCGGCTGGATGGAACCAACGGTCGCCTTGGACTATTTTTTGGCTAAAATTAGCGAAAGCATAGTCTCCGGAAAAATACCTGAAGCTTACGAGGTTGGGCAGGAACCGGCCGAAATAGGGCTGGAAGGACCGCTTGGCTTACGGTATTATTTATTCAGCAGGACGATAGCCAGGAACAGGAAAAACATGCCTGTTGCCACGGTTTTATCTTGGCACGATGTTAGCAGGAGGACAGTCCTTCTGCAGGAGCTTGAGCAAAAAAACACGGAGCTGGACCGATTGAACAGCCAGCTAAAAAATTATCTGGCGGTTGCGGCTCGGCTGGAAGAAGAAAAGGAAAAAAACCGGGTTTTTCTAGAAATACAGGAAACCATTGGGGCCAGGCTAGCCGGGTTGATCGGAGAATTGGAACGTATGCGAGAGACTGGAAAGATTAATGAAAAGCCTGCTGATGAGAAACTGGCTGCGGTGACTCTTAGGTGCAGGGAACTGATGTTTGAAATACGCTTGTCGGTTAATCAACTGATGCCTTAGTAGTATGTTAACCCTAAATCTCATATATTCTGCCAGCCATTATATTATAATTTATGGCTTAACAAGGTACTTGTACAGTTAATGGGGAGGATATTTCATGATAAGAATAGCGATTGCTGACGATCAGAGGCTGCTCAGAGAAATGCTGTCCATGATGCTTAGGGAAGAGAACGAGTTTGAGGTCATCGGTGAAGCAGAAAACGGAGAAGAAATATTGCAAATCTGCCGGACCGGTTACCCCGATATCGTGCTTCTGGATATTAAAATGCCGTCTAAGGACGGGGTATACGCCCTAAACGCCATCAAGCGTGAATTTCCGGACATGAAAGTGATTATGCTGACGACTTTTGGGGATGAAAAGTATATCCGCGACGTTTACCGGGGGGGAGCGGACGGGTATATCTTAAAAGATATCAAGCCCCATATGCTGGTTATGACCTTAAAATGCGTCCAGGAAGGGCTTTTTGTAGCCAATCGAAGTATCCACGCGGCTTTCCAGGAACGCGACAATTGTTCCTCTGCCAAGAGGGCGGCGGAGCTGGAGGCTATCGATAAGCTCTATGATGAATACGGCCTGGATCAGATCGATCGGAAAATTATCCGGCTGCTGATTAACGGAAAAACCAATAAAGAAATCGGCGAAACGTTAAACTTTTCCGAAGGCACGATAAAGAACCGGATCTCACGGATCCTGAATGTCACCGGACAGAAAGACAGGACCCAGATTGCGGTGTTTGCCTTGCAGAATAACCTTATATAGCTGGAAGCACCGCTTGGACACAGAAGCCCTGGCCGTCGAAGGAGCCGCATAAAAATGAGCCGTTTAGTGCCAGGACCCTTTGTTCCATGCCGGTCAAGCCCTGGCCTTTTTTTATATCCTGACAGCCGGCACCGTTGTCAATTACATAGCATTCGATATTATCCGCCTGAAAACGCAAGATGATATTGATTTTATCGGCTCTGCCGTGGCGGACGGCATTGGTTATCCCCTCTCGCACGGTTTTGAATAGTGCGTCCTCGTATGGTTTGGGAAGCGGATAAAGATGGCCGGTCATGGTAAGCTCAATGGCGATGGCTGTTGGCGCAGCTTCCCGCATAAGCACGTTCAGCCGCTCTATTAGACTGTGTTGGCGTGATGTGCTGTTCGGTTCTTCTAGGATGCTGTTCTTCAGTTTCTTGAGGCAATCTTGCAGTAAAGTTATAGCTTGGTCCAGGCACTTATCGTACTTCATGGATTGTTTCCCAAGGGAAAGGCTGGATACTTCCAGCAAAGTGATAACCAGAATAACAGAATGGCCCAGAATATCATGAACCTCGCCACCGATATAGTTGCGGGTGCGGGCAACAGCTAGTTTTTTGGTTAACAGGGCTTGTTCTTCAAGACGCTGGTTGAGCGCGGCAAGTTCCTGATTTTTGCTTTCCACCCGGGACAGGATCATGTGCTGAAGGGTCACATCAATCAAACGCAGAGAATAGCCCCGAAGCCTGTCGCAGGGATCGATCGGCCGGCAGATGACCCGGTAGCAGCGATCGCCTAACATCCGGTAGGTTTGGTCACTAGGACAAAGATCATCGGCAATGAAGCCGGCTTTTTCGTACAGCCCAAGGGTCTGCTGGTCGGAGGCTTTTTGAATGGGGCCGTAACCGCACGGGAGATGCGCCAGTTCATTCTCATACATATTTTTAAACGTCAAATTATAGTCGACGATGCGTTTGTTTTCATCCAGAAGCAGAATCCCTTCGGGAATAAGACTTAAAGCCTCCCTGCGGGCTATTTTGACATCGTCAAAAAACCGGTATTTATAAGTGGCAAAGCCGAATAAGAGCAAGGAGATGTTGCAGGTAATCGGAGTAATGTCAAAGGGAGGTTCAAAGCGGAAAACCAATTCAAACCAGTCAAAAAGGTAAAGAGTATTGGCGGCGATTGGCACGAGGATAGCCACGGCAAACAACCCGGCCTGAATCCGCTTCTCCTCGAATTGTTCGGTGAAGTTTTGAGCGCAGAGGATCAGCCCCGCAAAAATCAAAGCGTAATTATAGGCCTGATGCAGGTAAAAAACCGGTCCGAAGCTATCGCCCCAGAAATCGAAATGGGAATAAAAGAGGTAGTGCCAGGGATTGGTAGCTACGGTAAACAGGAACAACACAGACGGGACAGCCAGCGGGATAAGGTACCGGAACTGAAGTTGGCGCCGTCTGGCATAAAGATAAGCGAAGTTAAAGAAAACCACGCCTAAAAAACATACGCCGGTGTACTGGCAGACCACGAAGAAAAATTTAAGCTGCGCATTGGGTGCGATAGTTTTGAATATTTTGGTAACCATCCATAAGAGAATAATCCCTTGAACGGCAAGGTAGGAATATAAGAGGGGGATTTTTTTTGCTTTCAGCCAAATGGCATAGTTAAAAGCTAGAAGAATGAAGACGGAAATAATATGCCAGAAGATAATATAGTAGGTTTCGTAAGCAAAGGTGAGTGTCATCTTGATCATCTCCATAGATACCCACAAATTCAATTCGGAAAGATGAGTGCATCCCTTGGAACTTATTATAAAAGATGGCCGGTCGTCATTCAATAAATAGTGCCGGAAGTCACCGTAACGGTGACCTCCGGCACTATTGGCGGTTATGGTCTTGTTTTATAATTAATGTTAGTCGAACATAAAAAGGAGTGTGGAAATGATGAAACGAAAAAGCAAGCTGGCGGCAGTATTATGTATATCTTTACTGCTTGTCGCTTTTTCCGGCTGCGGCAAACCGGCTGCTGAGTCC
>CAYZDF010000064.1:0-14793 GCA_964477085.1 uncultured Gracilibacteraceae bacterium
ACGGTGGTGTGAGAGGACGGTCACTCAACTAATGAGTGACCTCCTACTCGATTTATTTATGCCACCCAGTTATATCCTGTCATGGCTTGGTCAACGATATGGTTAAACACGATACTGCTCTTATGTAGGAACACCTCTCGGTCGTAACTTTCCGGCAGGAAAGTGTTAAGCACCGTGACAATCTCGCTCTTGACACGCTCTTTTGGCTGCGGGTCATTTGGCCAGCCGACAACAAACAAATCCTTTTTCTTAGAGATCAGCGTGTTATATAACTCCTTCGCTGCCAGTTTTACTTTTTTCTCTTCCTCCTGTGTAAGATGCTCTTTGCAAAGCAGATCGAAGATTTCGAGCTCTTCTTCAGTAAGCTCTTCTTTAATATGGCGTTGTTCTTCCTTGAATAGCTGTTCCATTAATTCAAGAAGCTTTTCATAGAAATCATCATTCCGAGAACCTCCAGCGTTATATTCATCGACAATGTTACGGAAACGCTCAGCAAACTGTGTGCGGGTAACGTTCCGGCGTAGCATTTTTTTCAGTTTTTCTTCAATCAACTCTCGCAAGTCAGATATGGCAAGATTTTTATTTCGCAGCTTCTTGAATTGTTCGCGGAGTTCATCAACATCGATTTTTGATAGATCTAACTCTTTGCCGGATTCATTGATAGTGTATTTACGAGCGTCCGCAGAAGTTATAACGCTTTGATCAAGCAACTCGTTTATTTTTGCTTGTGCTGACTCTATCTTTTCCGGACGGATTTTACCGTCGATAATTCCTTTTAAATATAAAATGGCTTCTTTAAAAATCGGGTTAAAGTCCATTTTGAAGATATCAGGACGCAAGGATTCATATAGGTTGTCCACCGTATTGGCAAGAACGCTAAACTCATTTTTCACATCATCGTTACCAACAATTGTGTTGGCGTAGTCCTCAAAAAGGGACAGATTGCGAAAAACATCGTTTTCATCCACAACTGCTTTTAGGTCCACACCGTGAGCGAAGCAGAATTTGCAGGTCATTTCTATACTCTCATTAAGTTGAGAGAGGAGCTTGGCAATATCTTTAACCGGCACATCGTCACTGTCGCTAGCTGCGTAATCGGCAAGAGCGCGTTTCAGATACTTGAAAACATCCAGATAATCAATTATAAGACCGCATTGCTTATTGCCGTATACACGGTTGGCACGGGCGATGGTTTGCATAAGTGTGTGACCCTTCATTGGCTTGTCAAGATATAGAGTAGACACTGACGGCGCATCAAAGCCGGTCAACCACATGGCACAGACAAATACCAGCTGAAGTGGGTTATCCGGATCTTTGAAGTTATCCTCAATATCAAAGCCGTTTTCATCTACTCGGTTCATTCGTTCCCGGTGCGGCTTTATGGAAAGACCCTCAGCTGCAAATTTCTTTTCCTCATCAGCATCTTCACTAATAACAACGGCCATCTCCACTTTACGCATATAGTCGACGATATCTTTCAAGCGTAGCTTTTCATCCTCATCAGAAGTCTGCGAAATCTGCTTGTTAAGCTTTTTGATTTCTTCCTTCCAGTAAAAGCTCACCTTATCGTACATCTTAACAGTTGTGAACTTATCTACCGAAATAACCATGCCCTTACCTCGAAAACCTCTGCGCGGGAAATGATACACTATATGTTGCACAATAGCGTCCAGACGGTCATCGCGCTTGATGACCTCAAGTTCCTTTGCATAGTGGTTTTCAAGGCGACGCTGCTCGGCTTCTGTCAGGTTTTCTTCTTCCAGAATATCCGCAAAATCAGAATCGAGAAAATCGTTCTGCAACTCCACTTCAGGCACGCGTTTCACATAGTAAAGCGGTACGGTGGCATTGTCTTTGATGGATTCGGCAAAGTTATATTCACTGACATAATCGCCAAACCACGAATTGGTCAGTCTCTTATTGCCCAGAAGCGGTGTACCGGTAAAAGCTAAATACTGCGCATTAGGAAGACCATTGCGCATATTTTCCGCTAAATCCTTATACTGTGTGCGATGCGCTTCATCTACAATTACAACAATATCATCACGAGTGGATAATACAGGGTACTTTTTGCCTTTGTCATAGCGGAATTTATGTATCAGAGTGAATAGAATAGGTTTATTGGTCTTTAACTCCTCACGCAATTGCTTGCTGTTGGCAGGCTGCACCTTGTCCTTATCTGTTATAAACTCTGTTCGGACGAAGTTCTTATAAATCTGTGTATCCAGATCATCCCGGTCGGTCACTACAAGAAAAGTAAAATTACCGGTACATTTGTGCTTGATTTTGCGGGCGAGCATTACCATAGAGTAGCTCTTTCCGCTGCCTTGCGTATGCCAAAACACGCCCAGCTTGCCTTGAAGCTGTTCACGATTAAGAAAAGCATTATAGGCGTTGTTGACGCCAAAGAATTGGTGGTTTTTTGCGATAATCTTTGTACGGCGGCGGTCGTAAAGGATAAAATTTTCAATGTAGTCAAGCAGAATGTCCTTTTTGCATAAACCGTTAATAAAATACTCAAGGCTGATACAATTCTCACGAATCTGCTTGCGATTTGGGTTTTCTTTTTCGCTCTCTATCTTTAGCCACTCAAAGAAATGTATATAATCAGCACCAAAGCTGCCGAGACGAGTTTCCATGCCATTGGAGAGAACGCAAATCTGATTATAGTCGAACAGGTACGGTATATCCTTCAGATAGTTTTGCAAATTGATGTCATAGGCATTTTTCACCGGTATGTTAGAATTTTTTAGCTCAATGAACACAAGAGGTAGACCATTTACAAAGAGTATCAAATCCGGTCTGCGCCAGTGTGTTTCTCCTTTAATCCACATTTGGGATGCAACATGAAAACTGTTCTTTTCAGGCTCGTCAAAATTAACCAGCTTGAGAATGTTGGAGGTTTTTCTCTCGTCCTGCTGATATTCAACGGTGATGCCATTGCGAATTTTTTGGTAGTTATAGTAATTTGTCAGCATTAAATCACCGGAAACAGGCGTATGGCAAAGCTTTTCACACTCAGCCCTTATTGTTTCCTGTGGAATATCCGGGTTAATACTACAGAGGCTTTCAAACAATATGGCAGGCAGGACGACCTGCTTTTTATTCGCTCTCCCTGTGTTGTCCGGTAGCGTCTCAGGATCTTCGGTATAACAGCGCAAAACATCATAGCCCAGTGATTCTTCCAGAGCCTTTATTGCAGCCTGTTCTATCATATCTTCGGTTATGATTTTTGGCATCTGTTACACCTCCTAAATATTTACAAAGGTAACGCCATTATTTTTAAGATTTTTCCAATAATCCTTTAAGTAACTTTTGGGCAAGCATTCATAGATAAAAACCCAAAAAGAGTCAAAGTTATCTTCATTATTAGCCAACTCCTTTGCATACTCTTTGTAGGGCTTAATATCTGATGTTTTTCCGGTTTTTTTAGTGTATAAATAAGCCATTAAGAGGCAAACCGCATTGTTGCTTTTTTTCATTTCATCAAAGCTTATTTTTTCTAATAGAAAATTGTACTTTATAGCAAAATAAATAGAAAAAGAAACTGCTTCATAGTTTTGAGCAAACAAACCCTCATTGTAAATTAACTGAGAAATATGTTTTATTTCATCGCTGTTTACACCATATGGAATAAAGATAAACTCCTCTAACATCGGTATAACATACGGGTAAATAATACATAAATGGAGTACTGTTTTTACGAGATACTGCTTAGCATTATTTGTGAGTTTTTTATTTGCTAACACTTTAATAGCATATTTTAAAATTGCAGCATTTTCTGAGTTTTGAGTCATCAACTCTAATGCCAAATCTATATATGCTTGAACATCCTTATAGTCCATTTTGTCTTTCATGTCAAAAGAGCTGAATGTATTAATTTTTCTGACCCATTGTTCAGTAGAGGCTATTGGCAACTCTGAAATCTTTGTTTTCTTGTGATTTAATGTCAAATCAAAATAGCGCAAATAAGCGGACAGCTTGAGCAGAAAATCTTGTGCTTTCTCATACGATTGTGTATAGCAAGTGTAGTCATCAATATTACGGATGAATCGGAAACCTTTATCGTACAAAGCTTTGTCCACTTTAGTTAGAGTTATTTCAGAAAGCAAGTTCGATGCGTGAGGTCCAATAAGAAGCCCATGTGTCTCACCACGCTTTATATTTCTTGTATAGAAATCAAGTTTATTGTACCACTCGTTATGATTATTCCGGTTTTGTTTTGCAACATCCTTTCCTACTAATGCCCATGATAATGAGTGAGAATATATACTTGGAAAACAGTGTGAGATATCTGCATTAACCATATACCGCATTCCAATTAGTAAATCGGGTTCTGGACTGCCATCAATTTTCCAGTTGCTGTAGTTCATCTCAAAAAGCTTACTTGATCCTAAACGCTTTCGAATATGTATTCTACTGATTTTATAGCTTTGATTTTCTGTTTGAGTCTTAAAGTATGCTTGCAGCTTATCCCAGTTGTCTGAAATGGCTTGGCATAAATGATGATATGCTACCGGATTAGGTATTCCAAGAGGACGAGGTATATTTATATTCCTCATGTTTTCATAAAAAACATATCCCATTTCTTTTTTAGGGAAATTCGGATGATTGTTTAAGCAAAAGTTGCAAAACTCTTTTGAGGTAAATATTGGAGGTAATTTTTCGCTAAATAGTCCTTGTCCGAGCAATCCTGTATAAATATCTTTGGAGGAAATTTCATCCATGAAAGCATGGTATGTTTTAAAATCGGGCATTATCACACCTCCAATTTGCCACTCATCAGTCTGGGTAATAATAGATCGCGTTGTTTGGCGAGGTTAAAATTCTGTTCTTTTAGTGACTCAATGAGCAACAATTTATCTTTTAAAAATATAGAAAAATTTTTCTGCAGGTCATGGGGAGCCACTAGAACCTTTTTACTCATTAACTCTTTCCAATGTCGTTTATATTCGCTTGTTTCAACCAAACCACAAAGCGAATAGTACAAATATACCGTTAGCATATCACCTTTGGCGGTATAAGGAACAACGTTTTCAGATAACGAAAATGGAGTAATCATCAACTGATATTTACATGAATGATCGCCAAAAAGGGCTATTGGATTTTCAATAGATGCAATATGAGATGGAGCGTCGTTATGAAAACCCGCATATGCATCCTGTGACTGATCTATAACTATTACTTTTCCTTCTGGCAATGTATTTTCTGATTTATACAATGTTCCAAACGGAAGGCGGTTCACTAAGCTTTTAACCTTTTTTACTTCCCACCCCTCAGGCAAACCGTTTATAAACTTTGTGGTCTCGTGACCGGGGAAGCGGAAACGCACAAACCATTCTTTGTATAGCTCCTGTGCAGCCTTTTTCAGCAGTGCAATGCGCTTGTTGTTGTTCTCAATCAGATCATCGTAGGTGGAGAGGATATCGGCGATGCGCTGCTGGGTGGGTAGGTCCATATCTGGTACAAGGTACTTCATGATAGCATGTTTGCTACCACGAGGCATTTTGGTTCCCTTAGAAGTCACAGTTGAATAATTAAAGAAATTGTTATCCGAAAGAACATAATACAAAAAGCGAGCATTGGTATTTTTTTTTACGTTAAGAACCAAAACATCATTTGAGCATCCACCCTTTCTATCAGCAAACCATATTTTCTTAAAATACGGCCTTATATTTGATAGTAGAATGTTTCCGGGGATGTAAGCGAGAAATGTTTTTGCATCTGGCACTGATTCTGCCAACGCCACCCCACCACGATTGGGAACCATGTTTTCGGTAGAAATATAATTTGAAAGAGAGACTTTGTCAGCAGATATTCGGACTTTACTATATTCGCAGGCAGCAGAAAGCAATTTATATTTCTTATTCATCATTTTTCGCTTCTACCTCCTTTTGTGATAGTTCATCAATAAGAATAATCCCATACAGGAAGTTTATCAGCTTTATGCAATCGAGCCGGGTTTTCTTCTTATTAGACCGTCCATGCATAATCAAGTTTCGATTCAAATACTTAGGTCCTTTTTCTGAAAAAGGAACGGTTTTATAGAGTGTATCAACCACGGCTTGATATGTTAGCCCAAGCGACATAATTGCATACTCATCACTATCAAGTGCGTTCTTATGTGCGATTTTGTCAAATATAGCATTGCAACGCTCAAGTGGTCTATGAGTCAGATTTTTGCTTGCTTCAGATAGTGCACTATCAATTACAGTTATAAAACCAATAGTTGCTAAATCATACTGGCCATTGTGATAAGCGCTAATCGCTTGTTCAAACACACGCTTCTGCGGCAATATGTAGGGATGCTGTAGACATTTAGCAATCACGGCCTCTGATTTCCGATATTTATTTTGACTTTCATATACCTGAAGAGTTTTATTGATGTTCTCAGAAGCAATCACTTCTTCCATAAAATCTCTCGACATGAAATCCCAATAAACATATTGGGCGTCTTTGAAATTATCAATCGCTAAAAATGGACGTGTCGCTTCCGCAGCCTTAGCTGCGATATCACCAAACTGGACATTAAAGGATTTAACCGCCTCTTTTATAGGACGCATCATTTCAGTGTATTTTTGCAAGGCTTGTGTTATTGGTTGCATCATCTCTTGATATTTTCGCGTCGATTCTGAGAGAGCGTTGCCAAAGGCAGAGAAATCCGGCAAATGCAAGTTTTCAAATGAGTTGTTATTACTCATTTGCCCACCAACTTCTGCAGGTTTGCTGCAATCTTTGATTCCAGATCATGTGCCTCAGTGTTCAGCGCATTTAATTCTGCGTTCAACTGCAGCATTTCTGCTTTGAACTCCTCTTCAGTCATGCCATCATCCTCTATTACCACGCCGACATATCTGCCGGGATTGAGTGAATAATCCTGATCTATAATGCCATCCTCGCCGTCAAGTTTGGCCCCTTTACAAAGGCCGACCACATCTACATATTTTCCGTCAGGGAAACGCTCAGTAAGCCAATCAATCTGTTCTTGCCAGTAGCTTTTTGGAGGGTTATCCTCATCATCTGAAATGTCAGGTGCCGCTGCCAGCCTGTCGCGGTATTCCTGTAGCAATGCTTCATATTCCTCGGTTTTGCCTTTATAAAGCCTTGTAATAATACCGAGATTTTTTATTTGCTCATCGGAAAATTTACGTTGGGCACGGCTTATCTGTGTGAAGATATTGCGAGCATCTATGAAGAGAATTTCATCTTTATTTTTCTTTGCTTTATCAAAAAACCATAGCGTTGCAGGAAGTGTAACGCTGGTAAACATATTAGAAGGTAATGTCACCATCTGGCTGATGATGCCGCTTTTTATCAGTTTTATGCGTATATCCTTTTCACTGTGTCCGGCATCGGACGCAGAATTTGCCATAACAAGAGCAGCTCTGCCGTTCTCATTCAAAGCAGTAGCGAACATATTTATCCACAAATAGTTTGCGTTAGGTACCGTTTCTTTTGCATCCTTCTTTCTGTTTTTAGTCTTGTTTTGCGGAACGCCGTAAGTGTTAAAACGCGGCTGGTTTTTCACTTGGTCGAGATCAACATCATCTACGTTAAATGGCGGATTTGCCATGACATAATCGAATTTGCCGAAGCTGTCATTCGGGTCACGATAATAAGAATTTGCCCATGTAATGGTACCACGTACATTATTGAGTACCAGATTCATCTTTGCCAGTTTTACAGTAGCGCCTGTTTTCTCCACACCGTATGCGCGGAGATTTATTTGCTTACCGTTTTTCTTATGATGTTCTATGTAGTGGGCTGTCTGAACAAACATACCGCCGCTGCCGCAAGCCGGATCGAGAATTTTACCTTCGGTAGGCGTAAGCACTTCAACCATATAGCGTACAACGGTTGACGGAGTGAAGAATTCTCCACCTCCTTGGCCTTCGGCTAGCGCAAATTTACTGAGGAAGTATTCATATATTTCGCCGAAAATGTCAAGCTGTACATCGGCGGGGATGTCCTTAAAATTTCTGAGCAATTTTGAAAGAACTAACGGGTCATCTTCACTGTTTACACTGTAATACACATCCTTGGGAAGAGTTTCTGCAAGCTCAGCCGTATACTGCTCCAACATCTCCATGGCGGCCTTAACCTTGCCGGCAAGGTCTTCGCTTTCCGGCAAATTTAGCAAGTAATCATATTTAGCTTCATCAGGAAGATAAAAACCACATTTTTCAATCGCAATTTCATGTTTAGGGCGCTCCATACGAGTGCCTTTATTTTTTTTATATTCTGCATTGATAGCAGCTTCAAACTTGGAGTATTTAACTTCTGCAAAGCGCAGAAAGATGAGTCCGAGAATAGGCTCGGCATATTCCGTAGATTTTAAGCCAGAATTTGCGCGCAGCTGATCAGCGGTGGCCCACAGGGTATCTTTTAATTCTTTTAATTGCTTATTTGTCATTGAGGTTGTCTCCCATCTTCGGATACGGCAGCTGGTACGAATTCCATTATATCTTCTACATTGACCCGTAGTGCTGAGCATATTTTAAGAAGTACATCCATGCTGACGTTTTGGTGCTTAGACAGTTTCGCCACGGAGGACGGGCTGATTCTTGCCAGCACCTGCAAATCCTGTTTATTCATATCGCGGTCTATCAATAATTTCCATAGCTTTTTATAGCTTACAACCAGCATTGTTGCCACCTCACAATTATATTGTACTCATTATAGCAGGAAATCTTCAAGTTTACAATAAATAACGTGTATATTCGAAAATAATTTTCTAATTGTGCTTGATTCGCTTGGTTATGTATCACTACGGCATCCGCAAAACAGCGGGTGCCGTACTTTTTTGTCTCTTTTTGGATTATGAGACTACGGTGGGTGCACTTTTTCTCTTGTTATCTGGAGAAAGGTGCACAGAAACCATCCTTTCCCGCTGGAGAAAAAAGATTTTCAAATATGGGGTGTATAAAACAGCGTTTTAATCTCCGTATAGCGAGAAGCAGAAAATCACCATAGCACATAGGGGTTAATTTTTTCGGCTTATAGCAGAGGGATAAAGATTTCTTGAGTTTTCGTTCAAACCACTCATTAACCTCCATTGGGTAGTGGAAAGAAAGTTTTTCAACAACCATTAAAAATCATGTTCTTCTCCACATGGTGAGAAGCAACAAAAATTCAAACCCCAGAAGGAAGTGAAAGAATGCAATACGACAATCTGCCAAAGGAACTGCGCGACAAAGGAAAATTCTGTGTGTGGAAATATGAAGCGCGTAAAGGAAAGGCAAAACCGGGTAAGGTGCCATATCAAATCAGTGGCAAGCGAGCGCAATCAAACAATGAACACACCTTTTCAAATTACTCCGACGCAGTCGCAGTAGTAAGCCATTACGACGGTCTGGGGCTTGGTATTTTCCGTGGTTTCAGTGCAATGGACGTTGATCACTGTGTAAATACAGATGGTACTCTGACCGCTATCGGGCAATCCATCGCGAACATATTTACAGGCTGCTACATCGAGATTAGCCCATCAGGCACTGGTCTGCGTGTCATCTTTAAAGCAAGTGGCTTCATGTACGATAGCACGAAATATTACATCAACAACAGTAAACTCGGCGTTGAGGTGTATGTGTACGGTGCGACAAATAAATACGTGACTGTCACCGGGAATGTTTATCAGCAGGGCGATGTCATTGAAGCGGGGGCGCAGCTACAAACGCTCCTCGATACCTTTATGCTTCGTAATATAAAACCAAGGGACGAACAGCCCGCCGTGACAGCCTCCTACCTTTCGGATGACAGTGTCATTGAGAAGGCGAAAGCGGCAAAAAACGGTGTAGCATTTGCAAAGCTCTGGGAGGGCGATATCAGCGGATACCCGTCGCAGAGTGAAGCCGACCTTGCTTTCTGCTCCCACCTTGCGTTCTGGTGTGGTAGGGACATAGCACAAATGGACAGGCTATTCCGCCGCTCAGAGCTTTACCGTGATAAGTGGGACAGACCACAGAGCGGCTCGACCTACGGACAAATTACCCTTGAAAAAGCAGTATCTCTCTGTTCTTCCACATATCAGCCAGTCATGCACACCGATGCAAATGAGGACTTCGGTATTCTTGCACCGAGGTTGGCAGAACTGAAGCCGGACAGCAACCGGCGCTACGGCTGGTCGGACAACGGCGCAGGCAGGCTCTTCGCGGATGTCTACAAGTCATGCGCGAGATATGTACCGGAACGGAAGGTCTGGTACGTCTATGACGGCACCCGCTGGGTCACCGACATGGCGGCTCTCAAGGTGATGGAACTGTGCAAAGATCTCTCGGACGCTTTGATGACATACGCGCTCAGCATTCATGATGAACATAAGCGAAAAGACTACATTAAATATTGCGCTAAGTGGCAGCTTCGAAGCACAAGGATTACGGTTTTGAGTGATGCACAGAGCGTGTACCCCATTTCGATGGAGGAATTCGATACTGACCGATACCTATTTAACTGTAATAACGGCACACTGGATTTACGCACCATGCAGTTCCGTGACCACAGTCCGGAGGATAGGCTCACAAAAATTGCGCCTGTGAAATATGACCCAAACGCCGAGTGTCCACGCTTTACCAGCTTCATTGATGAGATTATGAGCGGCGATAAGGGAAAGGCGAAATTCCTGCAAAAAGCCCTCGGCTACGCGGTAAGTAGTGATACCCGCTTCGAGTGCATGTTCTTCCTCTACGGCGAGACAACCAGAAACGGCAAAGGCACCTTGATGGAGAGCATCCTGCGTGTGTTCGGAGATTACGGAAAGGCGGTGCGCCCGGAGACCATCGCGCTCAAGCAGTACAGCAACAGTTCAAATCCCAGCGAGGATGTCGCAAGGCTGGCAGGTGTGCGCTTTGCCAACATTTCTGAGCCGAGCCGCGGCTTATTGCTCAATGCTGCACAGGTAAAAAGCATGACGGGCAACGACACCTTAAATGCACGTTTTCTGCATGAGAATTCTTTCGACTTCACTCCACAATTCAAGCTGTATGTCAACACCAACTATCTGCCTGTCATCAACGACATGACGCTGTTCACCAGCGGGCGTGTACTGATAGTTCCTTTTGACAGGCATTTTGAGGAATGGGAGCAGGATAAGACGTTGAAATCAGAGTTCGGCAAGCCGGAGACGCAGAGCGCCATCCTCAACTGGCTGCTTCAAGGTTACATTATGCTCCGCGAGGAGGGCTTTACCTTGCCACAATCGGTCATCGACGAGACAAACGAGTATTCCCACGACAGCAATAAGATCCAACTTTTTGCGGATGAATGCCTTGAAGAGCGGGGTGATGCCGATGTAAAGACCGCCGAGTTGTACGCTGCCTACCGAGAATGGTGTGCTGTCAATGGTTGCTACCCGGAGAGCAATCGTAACTTCAATCAAGCGCTGCGCTCCTTCGGCACCGTGCTTCGCAAGCGCCCTGCCGGTGGTGGAGACAAGACCACACTGCTCATCGGTTACAGGCTGAAAAAGACGTATTTATGATGCGGCAATATGTGGCAAGAAATTATGGTTATTTCCTATAGAAAAACAACTTTAGAAAACAACCATAAAAACCTGCCACAAGTGTCCCCAAGATGTTAAGGAGGTGGTGCCTATGCTTGTGTGGACATGACATTTCGACGAACGTGTCACTGTGACCCACATAAAAAAGCCATGGGGTGGGGGTATCAGAATCTCTACAGCTTTTTTAAGCGGGCAACGCGTAAGAAATCGCGGTTTCAAACGGGGTATATGCCCCGAATTCAAACAAAATTTAGGAGGATAACAACTATGTTAACAACTGAAACATATTCCAGAGCATTCTGGAACAGCATGAGAAGCAAAAATACAGATGGTAGCGTTCTCAAAGAAGGTGCCAATCTTACTAATGGATCATACTTTTTGCCCGAAGCATCGGCAGAAAAATATGCGGCAGCATTGGCGAAAGAAAACCTGTTCCGTAGAATGGCTACATTCGTGAGAGCGACAACGAGTGGCGGTAAAATCATTACATCGGACACGCCTGTAGATGCGGACTGGGTTGGCGAAGGCGGGGCGGTGCCCGAGGCAGAACTGACAGCAAAAAGAATCGCGCTGGGCGAACATAAACTCGCTTGCATCTCGGTTTTGGACAGCAATTTCGTTCACGACACGGGATTCAACATCTCGAACTATCTGACTCGCGACTTTGCTCGTATCTTCGGCAAAGCAGAGGAGGACGCATTCCTCAACGGTGATGGAATTGGCAAGCCCAAGGGCATCCTGCACGCCACAGAGGGTGCGGATGTGGGCGTTACAGCGGCTTCTGCAACGGATATCGCCTTTGATGAAATTTACAAGCTATACTTTTCGCTGAAACCGGAATACCGTTCCAATGCAATATGGGTCATGAATGACGAGACGGCGCTGGCCTTACGTGAACTCAAGGACAGCACAAACAACTATCTCTGGCGCGGTGCAGCAGACACACTGCTCGGCAAACCTGTGGTTATCTCAAACCATATGCTCTCTGCAGAGAGCAGTGAAAAACCTGTCGTATTCGGTGATTTCAAGTATTACTGGGTTGTCCAGCGTCAGCCGCTATCCATCCGGGCACTGCACGAGAAATATTCCTTTGCCGATAAGATCGGATACTTCGGTATGGAAACGCTGGATGGCTGCCTGATTCGCTCTGAGGCAATCAAGGTTCTCCAAATGACAGAATAACAGCAGGGCGCGGCGCTGGGTCTGGTACTCAGGCTCAGTACCGCAAACCATAGCATAGACGGGAGGTGACGCTTATGGACAGAAAACCGAATAGCCGTATCACTCGCAAAACCATAGGCGACACCGTCTCTGTTGTGGAATCCTTGGTAAGCGATACGGCAAAAGAAACGGTGTATGACAAGGTTATGAGGCTCGTTACATCGGACGCAAGCTGCCGAATAAAGTTATCTGATAGTTCAGCATTATGTCCGCAAATCGACTCGACTTCTTCAAAATAGTACGGTAATATACATGCTGCCTACGCTTGAAGACTGTCGGAAACGGAGGATGATTAAATGTATAGACAGTTTACAAGTGGCAAGCACACACAAACCAAGGCTATAGACACAACAAAAGTCACGGCTCTTTACTGCAGATTATCCCGTGACGACGAGCTTGCGGGAGACAGCAATTCGATTGTGAACCAGAAGGCTATTTTAAAGAAGTATGCGGATGACAACGGTTTTCTCAACACAGAATTTTATGTAGATGATGGATACAGTGGAACGAACTTTGAAAGACCGGATTTCCAGCGTATGATAGCCGAAATGGACGAAGGCCGAATCGGCACAATTATTGTAAAAGACATGTCGAGACTGGGCAGAGATTATCTGAAGGTCGGCTATTACACCGAAGTCGCATTCCCCAATGCCGATGTGCGCTTCATTGCCGTTAACAACGGCGTGGACAGCGCAAACCAGCAGGAAAGTGATTTTACTCCTTTTTTGAACATCATAAACGAATGGTATGCTAAGGATACAAGCAAGAAAATACGCGCTGTGTTCAAAGCTAAGGGAGAGTCCGGTAAGCCACTCTGCACCAATCCGCCCTACGGATACATAAAAGACCCGGAGGACAAAATGCGCTGGATAGTGGACGAAAAAGCCGCTGAGGTGGTCAGGGCGATTTTCAAAATGTGTATGGAGGGCTTCGGACCCACGCAGATAGCGAAAAGCCTTGAGAAGAATCAAATTGAAACACCGACGGTTCACCTGAACAGTATAGGCATTAAGACTCCCGCCAAGCAGACGGAAACGCCTTATGCATGGTCAGCGCGTACGGTAGCAGACATTCTCGCAAAAGTCGAGTATCTGGGACACACGGTGAATTTCAAGACTCGCAAAAAATCTTACAAGAGCAAGGAGAAGATTTGGAACAATCCCGAAGACTGGATGGTGTTTGAAAACACACATGAAGCCATCATCGACGAACATGTCTGGGAAACCGTCCAGAGAATTCGAGATGGTAAACGTAGACCGTCTCGCATGGGTGAAATGGGTGTATTCTCCGGCATGATGTTCTGTGCGGACTGCGAGCGAAGCTGTATCAGGTCAGAGCCAACGGCTGGACGCATGACAAGGAATATTTCGTCTGTGCTACCTATCGCAAGAAAAAGGGTCTGTGCAGCTCGCACCAGATTCGCAATGTGGTCATTGAGGAACTGGTACTTGACGATTTGCAGCAGGTCATAACCTTTGTGAAGGAACACGAGCGAGATTTCATCGCAGCCGCCACGAAAAGTTCAGAAAGGCGGATTGCTGAAGACCTGCGCATGGCACAGAAGGAATATGAGCAGGGACAGGTGAGAATTTCCACACTGGATAAAATCCTGAGGAAACTGTATGAAGACCGTGTAATGGAGAGAATTTCGGAGGAACGTTACTACAAAATGTCATCGGACTATGAAGCCGAACAGAGAAGCCTCGTGGAGAGAACCACGGTATTGAAACAGACGCTAGATGCCGCAAAGGAGGAGAATCTGAACATTGACCGTTTCCTCAAAATCGTACGCAAGTACACGGAAATTACAGAGTTAAGTGCTGAAATTATTCGGGACTTCATCGAGAGGATTATCGTGTATAAGGCTGAAAAGGTAGATGGTGTTCGAACCCAGCGAATTCGAATCATTTACAATTGCATCGGAGCAATAGATTTTCAGAAAATAGACGAAAAAACGGCATAGCCGCTATTCACGACTATGCCGAATTTTTCAAGGGTATAAAATCCCTATGTGAGGACAGCTTTAGTGGCTCTTCTTTTTTACTTGCACTGGTAGACAACTTGCCCATTTACAACCG
>CAYZDF010000065.1:0-14568 GCA_964477085.1 uncultured Gracilibacteraceae bacterium
CTCTCCCTTTGAGGCGAAGACGACAGCCTGAGCGGCACAAAGGTCAGAGAATGCAATGCCTGCTGACAGTACTGCTGCCGCGACATCAAACATAGGCACTCCTTCGAAAACCGAAAGGAAGGTTTTTTCATCCATCTTGCGGAGAGATTCTGTTGTTCCTTTGCCAAACAAAATCTCTGAAGCCTCAACTGCTGCTTCATATTCCTCACGGGAATGCACCATAACAGTCACCTCTTCGGCTAGCCGTTTCTGAAGCAGCCTGACATGCGGAGCCTTACGGTGTTCCTCAACCAGAGACTCTATCTCCTCACGTTGAAGAATGGTAAATATCTTGATATACTTTTCAGCATCCTCATCTGAAACATTCAGCCAGAACTGGTAGAACTGGTATGGTGAAGTCTTCTCAGCATCGAGCCAGACGTTGCCCGACTCGGTCTTTCCGAACTTTTTCCCGTCGCTCTTGGTTATCAGCGGACAGGTAAGGGCGAAAGCCTCACCTCCGGTTTTACGCCTGATAAGCTCAGTGCCTGTGACGATGTTGCCCCACTGGTCTGATCCTCCCATCTGCAGCTTGCAGTTGTATTCATTGTAGAGATGCAGGAAGTCGGTTCCCTGCACCAGCTGGTATGTGAATTCGGTAAATGACATTCCCTGAGTCGATTCAGAGCTCAGGCGCTTCTTAACCGAATCTTTTGACATCATATAATTTACAGTGATATGCTTTCCAATCTCACGGATGAAGTCGATGAATGAGTAATCCTTCATCCAGTCGTAGTTGTTCACCAGGTATGCACTGTTAGGGGAAGAAGAGTCAAAGTCGAGGAATTTTGTCAACTGTTTCCTCAGGCATCCTTCGTAGTGGCGCAATGTATTCACATCGAGCAGGTTTCTCTCCTGCGAGCGGCCTGACGGGTCGCCTATCAGTCCGGTTGCGCCACCCACCAGGGCAATGGGTCTGTGGCCGGCTCTTTGCAGGTGCTTCAGCATCATTACTCCCACCAGGTGTCCAATATGCAGTGAGTCGGCAGTAGGGTCGAAGCCCACGTAGCCGGCTGTTTTCTCTTTAAGCAGTAACTCCTCGGTTCCCGGCATGATGTCATGAATCATGCCTCTCCACTTCAGTTCTTCAACGAAATTCATACTTTTTTCAAGTTTGAGAATGCAAATATAATGCTTCTGATGGTAATCATAGTAATCTTATGACCCATGCTGGTTGATGGAACCGTTGGAGGAATTAGGAGGGTAGTTGATATCAGACCGTGACCGGCACGGGTTTTCTCTTGTACTTTTCGAAGCTGCGAATAAGGTCACCGCCTTCAATAAGAGGGAACAGCATTGGTGCAAAATCGGAGATCGGGTAGTAGAGTATTGACCCTTTAAGATGTTCCTTTGGAAGAAAGTCTTTCTTTTCGTTGAAAGTATTGAGTATAACGAATATAATGCTTAGGATCAGAGTTGTTTTCAGCACTCCGAATACTGCGCCCAGCAACTTCACCGGAATTCCAAGGGCTACTGCCTCGAGCAGCTTGTCGATGATATTGGCGATCAGATGAACCAGCAGGACTATTATTATGAATGTAATCGCAAAAGCGATCACTCCCAGGTATTGGGTTGACAGATCGAAGTATTCTGTAAGCCTTTGACCGACAAAGCCAGAAAACCGTATTGCACCCCATATCCCCAGAATAAGGGCCAGTATCGAGGCTACTTCAATTATAAGGCCCTTGATGAACCCTCTTACCAGGGCAAAAGCAAGGATGGCCAGTATTATGAAATCAACATAATTCATGCTGAACGAATTTGGAATCCAAATTAAGCCAAATAATGGCAAACGCACAAAACAGAAACGAATATTTTAGCAATCGGGTTTCCCGCAATTAACCTCAGGTGTCTCGGTCTCAAGTGTTACATGGCCGATGCCATGTCTGACGAGCCTGTCACGTATGGTCTGCTTTAAAGTGCCGATACCCTTTTCGGAGATTCCGGCTCTTACTACCACATGGGCGGTTAGGGAGTTCAGGGTTGTGCTGATTGCCCAAATATGAACATGATGAACCTCCTCAACACCTTCAACCGACCTGATAGCCTCAACCACTTCATCATGCCTGATACCTGCGGGTACAGCATCGTTGGTAAGGCGTAGGCTCTCCCTGAAGAGGTTCCAGGTTGAGACGATGATTATTCCGGCAATGACGAGACTGATGACAGGGTCGATCACCAGCCATCCGGTGAAATGAATTATCAGTCCTGAGATAACAACACCCAGTGAAACTACGGCATCGATGGCGAGGTGCAGGAAGGCCCCCCTCATGTTAAGATCAGATTTTTTATCCCTGAAGAAGAGTGCTGCTGAAACCGAGTTGATAACGATACCTATTCCTGCCACGACGATAATTACCACCCCTTCAGTTGGCCTTGGTTCCGCGAATCTTTTAATTGCCTCTGCAAGGATTCCTCCCGTAACAACGAGAAGGATAATTGCGTTAATGAGTGATGCGAGTATGGTTGATTTTCCGAATCCGAAAGTAAACCGTTTGGTAGGAGCGATTTTTGCGAGCCGGTATGCTGCCAGGGCTATCAGGAGACTTCCGACATCGCTGAGGTTATGGGCTGCATCCGAGAGCAGGGCCAGTGAGTCATATTTCAATCCGGCGGCAAATTCAACGGCGGTAAATGCCAGGTTCAGCCCAATACCGAAGTAAAATGCCCGGTTTATACGGGCAGAACCATCGTCTGTTAGTCCTGTACTGATTTTTGCTCCGCTCATTTTCCTGTTGCCGCTGGTAGCTGTTTCTTTGTAATAAACCTGTGTCGGGTCTGTTTTGTTTACCACAAAGTTGATTTATCTCTTTTAGTTTTCAAAGTTTGCCGGAAACCAAAAATTGGTTTATTTTTGCGCCCTGTTCCGGTCCCATAGTTCAATGGATAGAATGGCGGTTTCCTAAACCGTAGATCCAGGTTCGATTCCTGGTGGGACTACAAGAAACAACACATAAAGCCCTGACACATAAAAATGTCGGGGCTTTATTGTTGGTTTCTACTGAAACTATGCTGAAACAATTTCTTAACAGAGAGCAATGCTGCCTATAAGTAAGGCATATGTAAAATATAAGCCCCGGAAAAACCGAGGCTTAATTTCTATTTACTAACTTAAATATCTGGCAGTGATTGAGGTTTGAGCCAAAGAGAAACAAAAGCTTGGTTATTGGCTATTACAGCTATGCAGTTGTTAATAAACTCCACTGCTTGACCTGTTCTTTTAGGATCTCCAATACATACCCAACCAGATTGAAGATTTACAAAAACTGGAAAATCTTCTTCACGTACTCGATAAGAAAGGCCATAATCCAGATTGTCTGTGACTTTCAAAATTCCTTTCTGGCTCTGAGGAACAATACAAACTGATTTCTTCCATTCATTATAGCCACTAAAACCCCAAACTTGAACGACCTTACCATTATCAGTAACGGTAAGATTGAGCTTGTTTACAACAATATCAAATTCAACTTCTTGAACAGCCGGTTCAACGTCAAAAGAGCATTCTTCGACATCATAAATCAATGTTCTCTGCTCAGAAACGCCAGTGTATTCTACAAGGAATTTCATGATTAGTGAACAAAATTAAAGTGATAGATTACATTCGTTTTAGGGTTGATTCCCAACTGCCAAGTCCCTTGAGAACCTCTAAAAGTACCCGGAACTCTCCAATTCATTCCCCCTTTAAATGTAGCATCTGGGATGCCTTTGCCTGTAGACATTATTTCCCTAATTGTCAAAGGAGAGTTCATGCATGGCCTTTAAAGCTGGCCAGCATTTGGCCCACGCTTAACCACTTCTGTTAGATGCTTTCCAGCTGATTTAGTGTAGGTAAACGCTTTTGTACTCGTCCTAGCAGCAACACTCGCCACACCCGCTAAAACTTCATGATCTGGTAGTACCTCTTTTATTGAAAGTACTTGACTTAGACTACCATTAAGATCGACTTCTGCAAAAACCGACCCTTCAATTCCATTATTGGTGTTGGTTTCTGAAATACCTGTATGATGATCTTGACCAAAAATGATTGGACTCGCTAAGGCAGGTATGATGCATAACTGAACGCAGATAAAAATCATCACCTGAATGATCTTAATAAATTGTATTATATCTTTCTCAATTCTCATTTTCAACATCCCAGTTAAATTCATCCTTAAAGTCATTAAAACATGGATGACAAATCCAGTGATAACCATCCTCTGTAGAGTACCCCTTTTTTAAGTCGCCTTCTTGAAGCGAAAACTTATTTCCACAGAATTCACAATGATCATGATCCCAGCCAGGGCGATACGGACGGTAATTTCTTTCGATTAATTTAACTCCCTTCAAAAAACTTTCTTGGCCTTGTCTGCGCCAACCCTCGATGGGTTGGAGAAGGCGGTAGTCTTAAAGGAAATGAACGGCGCCGTATCACTTCCACAACCATCGGTTTAAAAATCACCTTCGGTCGTTCCTTGCTATGACAAAATTAAATTGAATTTTTTATGTATGTTTAACAGTCTATAAAAAAGTCCGATTAATAGGGGTCCAGACCACCCGGACTTACCGGGTTTTATTTTTAATGTTATTAATTTTCTTCTTTAATACCTAAGAATTCAGCTCTATCTAGCCAAATGTCCCCAATATTTTTATTTTCATCTATCCCAATGCCATAATAATAACACCTTCCAACCTCATAACTAGATTGTTTATCTCCCCATAAAGCTGCTCTCAGGTAGTACTCGAACGCTTGTTTCTCATTTTTCTCAACACCTTCTCCCGTCTCAAAACAAACCGCCAAATCAAAACACGCTTCTGCAATATTTCCCTTAGCAGATTTTTTGAGCAAATCTATTGCCCTTGTCAAATCTTTTTCAACATTATTACCATGTAGATACCATGTACCAAGGGCATAACAAGCATTTAAATTGCCCTTTTCAATAGCTTCATTCAATAACTTTAAAACAAGCTCTACATCAGGTTTATCTTTTGATGCCTCACTTAAAGCTTTTATATATATATCTTCTGTATTCATGATTTTTCAATTATTTTTTAATATTATTTTGGAGGCCAAGGTCCTTTCCATCCTGGTGGTTTTTGTCTTGGCGGATTACGTCTTACATCTCCTTTTTCACCACCATAATCACGAGCTTTTCTCGCTTGCCCTTCTTGATGCTTGCCTTTTGTTGAGTTTCTGGCTTTGCTCGTGTGTTCTGCAGCAAATTGACGAACCAAATCAATAGTTAAATCAACAACCTCTGGCCCATATACAATAACCAAATATGAAGCATAAAGCCCTGCAACAAATTCTCCTACAGGCGTAGGCTCTACTAATGCGATACCTACAACTCCAGCCAAACCAGCAGCGGCTTTTTCTGCACCACTCGTTGGGTCATTGTTTGTTGTTATTGTACCATCACCCCCTTGTCCTGCGGGTGTGCAACTTATTACATGTTTAAATGAAATTACTAAAGGGCCAGTAATTAAGTAGCCAAATTCCGGGCCTATTGATTCACCACCCTTGACATTGTCATCAATCGAATAAGTGAAGAAAAAAATCAAAGACCCTGATCCACCTCCTCCCCCAGATTCTTGAATACTTTGGTATTGTTCATAGAACTGTGCTCTAAAATCAGAATATTGACCTTTATATCCTCTATTATTCCTAATGTAACAATATTCATGAAATACTTCTGATTCTGTTGGCCCACCCTCAACAGGCCAATAACCAGTTGGATCAGTATATTTTAGCGGATTGTTTAAACAATATGAATAGCGATTATAATTCTGAATAGATGATGGATCTGAAATAATTGGATCTGGATTTAAAAACCGGCCAAGTTGTGGGTCATATAGTCTTCCATTCATGTGAATAAGCCTGAACTCGTCAAGATGCTCATGAGTAGTGAAACCCCTATTACTGATAACTGAATCTGAGAATATGTACGACCAATCATTAGGGTCTCGTCGCCTTCCCCAAGGATCAAAACTATACTCCCCGACAACTTTTCCGGTTGTGTCAATTAGTCCTGTAATCGAGCCCAAATGATCCTTAGCCAATAGGTAGATTTGTTTCGGACCATTGGTATTTGTTATAACCAGTGCAATAGGCCCCTCAGGTGATTGAATCCAGTGATAAGAGCGATCCTGACTCCCTTCAAGAATTCGTTCAAACGAATCTGAATACCAGGTAGTTTTCTTAATAAGGTCCGTTGAATCACGAAGCACTGCTTTAATCCGTGCAGTACCTAAGCCATAAATGAATTCCAACGAGTAACGATTAGTGCAAATTATTTCAGGTAAATTGTCATGATTATAGGAAATACTTTCATCTCCCACAATGTATGCTGTTGACAATTCACTAATGCTATCAACTGCATGGATCTTGGTTTCATCATAGTGGTAGGCTCCAACATCCGTTTTGGAAAGGATATTACCTATATCGTCATAGGTTATAATTATGCTGTCATTCCCTGTGCCTTTTGACCAGATCAATCTATCATGAATATCATAACCAAATGCTTCTTTCAGGTTCCGTAGACTATCGCTTCTCCATAGCAGATTTCCGGTGCCCGCATCAAATTCGTATCCAAACCATTGTAAGATGCTATCCCCCTTTTCAAATTTGATTTGAGTTGGGAGTCCATAACTATCAAATGATTTCCTTACAGTTATCATGCCGTCTCCCAATAATGATTCTGTAATATTTCCATTCGCATCTCCTGAGGAATATTCCCAAAGGATTAAATTGGATTGACCATCTCTGATCTTCAACAGGTTTCCCCAATCATCGTATTCATAGGTAACGGAATATCCTGTTGGATAGGTTAGCCTCGACATCCGCCCATAAACGTCGTAATCATAGGAAAATACCATCTTTTCTGTTGCGCTAATACTATCAGAGGATCGGCTTAGTAGCCCCAGGGAGTTATACTTGAATGAAAAACATGCATCTGGCGATACAATGCTTTGTATCTTACCGGTGCCGGTGCCGGTTGCACCATATTGGAATTGAGTAGTTCCCCTTGGGGTGCGCCAGACACTATCTCGACCATATTGATCATAATAATAGAAAGATGTGTCACCCGAGTTTGCAACCCTAAGAACCTCTTCAGAAAGTCCATTTTGAATTGAGACTCTTAACCCGGAGTTTGGGTCAGCTTCGGATATTGGTAAACCTCTACTGTCGTAAAAATAGGATAGTTCTGTGCCTGTTCCCGGGGGTGAAATCTGACTTACCCTGCCACCGTCGTCATACTCAAATGTCAATGAAAGTCCATTTTGATTTAAACCCGTTATTTGTCCTAATCCATTCCTGGTAGAAGTGCTTGACTTATTAAAACCTCCTCGTGTTGAAGATAATGTAGTGGTATTGTAATTGTATGAAATAGTTGTAGTAATGTTATTTGAGATTGTTGAAGTAAGCCTGCCAATGGTATCAAAGCCGAATGAAATCCAATTGGGAGATTCAACTGAAAAATATGGATTACTAAGCGACTTAACCAGTCCACGGGGATTAAGTTTAGTAGCCACATTAACAACCTCACCATCATAAGTCGTTAAAGATGCTCTTACCTCCCTTTCAAAACTATCGAAATACCTAACTTCTTCTGGGCCTCCATTTGCCTTCATTGTAACCTTAATCAGGGAGTTAATTAAGGTGTCGGGGTTCCAGGCAATTATCTCGGTTGAAAAGATACTATCGGTTAATGAAGACTTAACTGGCTCTCCACTATCATTATATTCATAACTGGTAATAACACCTCCCACATCGGTAAAAGTTAAGATATTACCGTACTTAAAATCGAAACTGTATGCCTCAGACAATACGCCAGAACTAATCGAAGCAGGTAGCCTATGCTTTGTATCATACTGATAATTAATAGTTCTCTTATTATCAGGAGAGATTACAGTTTCGGTTAAAGCAACCAATCCATAACTATCGTAGGTATAATTAACAATGAGTGGTTGGTTTGTATTCGAAAAGTTCCTCTCCTGAACTACTAACCCATAACTATTATAAGTAAATCCTTTCGTTGTAGTGAAGCTGTCAATGGAGCCTGTTTTTCTCTTAGAAATGGAAATGGAATCGACTACTGAAGGACACCAGGCGCCCAGATCGTCATAGAAGTAAAGATAGTTCTCAATCCCCTCTGAATTTAAATCCTTTGAGATCGACGTAACATTATTAAAATTGTCATAAAGGGTTGTGGTCTTATTCAGAAAAGAAGTGATTAAATCCTTATCTTCAACATAAGTTTGGATAAGTGTATAGCCCCCATAAGCCAGAGATGTCAGAGTTGGAACTAATGTCTTCCAACCTATCTCTGTATTAAGTCCATCGAGGTATTGAATCTTTGATGTGTACTGATGTGCGTAAGTTTGATTAACACTTTTAAACTCCTTCTCATACATTCCCGAAATAAGGTCCCGTGAAATAATATTTGCATGGCCCAAAAACCCTAGCCCTGACAAGTGAACAACAGGATTGGCATATGAATACTTGCGGCTCATTAAGCAATTATTTCGATAAGAAACCCTGACGGAGTCTATTAAAGAGCGCCCTATAGGGCTATAGATGAAGGGCTTACTTATAAATTGTCGTGTTTGAGTATTATCAGGCTTGGCCCCTTTTACATAAGTAAACTGAGTCAGATTGTTGTACCCATCTCCTATGGACTTAATCAGATTATTCTTATAGTAGCCACCCGTTTGAACTACTTTGCTCATATTCAACAGGCCATCTAAGGAGTTATCTCCTTTAAAGTCCCCCCAGATAAAACTCCCCTGTGTTGTCTTTGAAGGATAATAGAATGAGTAGGTTTCTGAGAAAAAGTTAGCTCCATTACTTAGAACAAAGTTTATTCCGACAGAATCGGGTAGGCTATTCTTATACAAAGTAGAGGTTGCAATAATGTCAGAATAGCCATCGCTATTAATATCCCGAACATACACTCCTTTATCTGACAGGTAAGTAAATGGATCAAACTGTGAAGATAGAGGAATAGTAAAGTTGGTGTCAAAAACAAACTTAGAGCCAGTTCCCATCAAAATATACCAACCAGAAGAAACAGGCTTTACTAAAAAATCAATATTCCCATCACCATTGAAGTCCCCGGTAAGAAACCTATTGGAAGAACTTATTGCTGATGTGAAATATTGATTTGTCTCTTGAGAAATCTGATTGAGAGTAAAGGTATTATTACCGGAATTATAATCGAATTCATATACAGAATAGCCAGTCCCGGAAAAAGATATTAAATCGGTTTTGCCATCCCCGTTAACATCTTCAATTAAATAGAAATTAGAGGGTAGATTAATCGTCCAAGACTGGTCAGTTTGAAAAGAGTGGATCACAGTATTATTTGTACCCTGTATCAATAATTCAGAATAGCCATCACCTGTAAAGTCTCCTGAAAAGTGCTTTATGTAGCCTGTTACAATACAGGTGTCCATCTGATTAAATATAAGCTTATTATTAGTTGAAGCCATATAGCAAAGCAGAGTATCACCAGCCCTCATAATAACATCCGATAAGCCATCACGATTAAAGTCAGAATTGTCTGAAAAGTTGTAAGTATATGGCGAAAAACCAACTGCATAAGTTTTGTAACGACTAGGATCATCAGAATTGCAATAATCAGTTCTAGTATATGACCCATTACCATTATTTATGTAAAGAGACCATATTGAACCGCCACCAGAACTCGGCTTCCAGGTAACGAAATCATTTTTCCCATCAAGGTTATAATCCCCCACCGCTGATAGAGATTCACCATAAGTTGGGCTAAATGAGATTGTCTCGTTCGAGGTAAACGGATTGTGTAGGTCCCACTTTATTATTGTTGGATTGCCCTTATCACCCTGGCTATTTAACTCATTAATCTCAACCAAATTAGAAAAAAACATTCCCGAATATGAAAAATCAAATCGTTTAACCAAAACTTGCTCGGAATATACCTTTATTGAATTGAGAATGCGGTTCTTAGTATATGTTTCATCAGCAATGTACATCTTTATTGGGTCTGCTGTTCTTAAATCATACACAAACTCAATCTCATTATAAGGTTCCAGTAAAGTAGAATTTCCCGTATACCTGATATACCTGATTGCATTATCACCTGCATAGTTTTCATAATGGTAGCTTATATAATTCCCATTTCGGTCAATTATCTTATTGACCTTCCATTCCGTTATTGAGCTGTTGGTCCCCAATGGATTAACTCTTGAATCCGATGAATTACCATACTCAATAGTATAACCATCCTTCGTGTATTCTATGAAATACAATGGGCCATCACCTTGTGAGCCATATGCAATGATTTTGGATGTTTGAGTATTCGGTTTACGATATTCTGAATTACTGTATCCATATGTCCCGGAAAACAATAGAAGCCTTGATCCATCTAAAAGAAACCTATCGCCATAGTTTTGTTTTACCGGAGTAGTACTATTGTCATAGTGATTGTTCTGACCAACTCTGCTAATTGAATGTAATCCACCAAGTGCCCATCCGTAACCCAAAATGCCGTTACCAAGGTGGCTATCATAAAAGATTGATAATTCCGGAACCATGTCCTTTGTTCCAGGAGGTAATGATATTGGAATTGAGTAGCCAGCGTTGCCTTTATCGCCAACATAATGCATCCCGAAAATTCTAATGGGTAACAGAGATGTATCCAGTTCCCTGGTGATTGGATTAGGAAGAGATCCCGGATTTACATAGGCTACATTATTTTGGGCAACCGACCCAATAAAACAGTAGGAAAGAAATAAAATTACGAATATCGATTTCATGTTACCTTGATTTTATGAGTTTGTAAATAGATTTCTGTAGGCCAATCTCTATTCGAAGTATGTAAACTCCGGAATTTAACTTACTGACATCTACAACGGTAACATCTTCACAGTTCTCCCTGAAATAAACTTTGGACCCGCTAAGAGCGAAGATTTCGATTTTTTTCATGATTTGTTTATCGTACCCAGAAAAGTGGATATTCAGGTTGTCTCTCATTGGGTTAGGGTAGACCTGAATCCCGGATTCATAGTTCTCTTCGGCAGCTTCCAATTTCTCGGGTTTAATAATAGGGAATTCGGGTTCGGCCAGATTTAGCTGTTCAATGGTTAAGGTTTTTGTTATCCTATTACCATTCTGATCATACCTGAAAGTTACATAGTCTTGTCCTTTTACTAACAGAATGTTTGTTAGAAGAGAGAGACAGACAATTAGAGTGAGTTTTTTGTTCATGGCTAACAAAGTAATGGTTATTTTTATTCCTCTATCATGTTAATTCAGACAAAGGGTACGTTAGAAATAATTGGGGTATGGACTTCTCAAGGATTGTTGATGAAAAAATTCGCATAGATACTTATTTCGTCCTTAAATCATTTAATACTCCTTGGACATCATTATCCCCCAACTCAAGTGCTTTCATATAGTCAGAAATTGCTCTTTCTTTCATATTATTGTCATTATGAACATGCCCTCGCCATCTATATCCTAGAGCAAAACTAGGTGCCAACATTATTGTTCTGTTTAAATCTTGAAGTGCATCGCCAGATCTATTCATTCTCATGTAACATAATGCACGATTGTAATAAGCATTGTAGTTTTTATCATTGATCCCTATTGCACAATTAAAATGATTTAAGGCTTCGTAATACGGTTCATTAACTGCCAGAGCAATTCCTATATTGACCTGAAGGTCTAAGTCCTGTGGTGCAATTTTTAAACCACATCTGTAAAAATCAATTGCTTTGTCATATTCTTTCAGTTCAATATGACAAGCCCCAAGTCCATTGAAAGCCTCAATCTCAGTCTTGTCCATCTCTAGTGTTTTTAAATAGAAATGGATAGCGTTTTCCGGATCGCCATTGGCTTCGTATGCCTGAGCCATTTCGAGATAAATGGTTTTATCTTTTGGATTGATAGATGCAGCAGTTAAAAAATCTTTCATTGCCAAATCGATTTGTGATTTTTCCTGATAAGCCTTAGCTCTTGATTTAAAGTATTCATGATTAACAGGATCAAGCTTAATCGCCTTTGAAAAATCCTTGATAGCTTTAGAGAGGTTCCCCTTCAAGCGGTAAATTTCACCTCTTAAATTGAAAATATTTGCTTCTGGCCGGATAATCAGAATCAAGCTAAGCTTCCATATCTCTGAATTATACCTTTGAGATAAGTAGTCATTTTGTGCTCCAATCGCAAGTCGACTTAGGATTTTTCTGAAAGGATACATAGTGGTATAAACTGTTTAAATGTATTTGATTATGTTTCTTGTTGAATAATGAGTCTCTATCGGCAATCAATCAAGTTCATGGGGGGTTAAGTAAATAGAAAAACATAATCCCTCAATTAATATTCTAATTGAATAATTCAACTTTTACATTTTAAGCGCGAGCCGTTGCGAGTGGCAGACAATTTTCGGCAACTGGAGTGGGGTTATTGAATGACATAAGCAAGGCTTCATCCTGAACCCGGAGGGCCCTGGCCTTGCGTTGTCATGATATATTGCTTCTTGCAAACCCACGATTGCCGTTTAAAATTGGATGCAGCAGGCGAGCACTAATCACCAGTGAGGGTTGCGGTTTATGTTGTATCCCTTAGACATTTTCAATCCGCTATGCAACATAAAGGGAGCAACCCGAACACCTTTGAACCGGCTTAATCCAACATCTATTATTTACTCTTTGGTTTTGGTGGATTATTACCTCTTCCGCCACCAGATTTATTTCCGGTAGTACTTGGTGCATTTGTAGGTCTTACAGTTTTTGCCATTGCTATTTGTATTAGGTTAAATTAAGTTGTTTGGTGGGTTATATGCTATTATTAATTCTCTTTCAAGGGTTTTTGCTTTCTCGTCGGAGTTGGTATATAAAGCCTTCACCTTTGTAGCTCCATAACTTTTTCCTCTATTGATAGCACTATAAATTTCATCAACCATCCTATGTGGGCCGGCTTTACCAATGTATTTGACATGCAAGTCGGCATTGGCGAATATGTATACACCTGCTCTCTCTTCAAGTGTTTCATAGTTATCAAGATCTCTCCATCCAGATTTCCCAACTATGCGTGTGTCTACTTCAGATATAGGATTCCAAACCATAGCTATTCTTATTATTTCTTGTGACAATTAATGCAACAGTAATAGCACCCATCAACATTTGTGTAGTACTTCTTCGCCTCAGCTACAGCTTCATGACAATTATGGAATAAGCCGAGTTTTAACCTATGTTCAGGTATAGGCAGATACCAACATGGATCTTTGTGAACCTCATGTTCTCCCGTTGCTTGAGCGAGCTTGTTTACGTAATAAACATCCATTTTACCTCCTTCTCTTCAGGGTTATTATTGTATTAATTGGAATTTCAAATAACATTGACTAACCCAAAATTACGAGTTAGAATAATACAAGTCAAATTTATTTTGAAACATATAATACTTCATTTAACATACTAATTACCTGCAAAGTAGGCGCCATTAAAACTCTTCATAGAACATATTATTTTGATTTCTTCAGGTATTGAACCATTGAAATAACCTCTGATTGTCTCTATTTTGATAAGGTGATAGACTTGGAAATATGACTGTCCACTAGGTTTGGTTTTAATTATATACTCCTTACCTTGATAATTAATAAGTTCCTCATCAGGCATTCTGGTTTTCAGATATCCTTCAAATAGTGAAAGAATCTCCTCTGATGCCTGGAATATATAGTCAGCGTATCCGCATATGAGTAGCTCCTGTTGCGGAATATACCCAATAAGGTTTTTAATCCTCCTCTTCTCTCTTGGTCCTGAAATCGATGGGGGCTTACTGGTAATCGAAAAAAGGCCACTAAGGTGATTTACATATGTGGCATAGTTCTGCAACAATATTCTATTGTCCTGAGTTAACGGTTCTCGTAACCAGAGTTCCAGGCATCCTCCATCCATGTCGTTAAATTAATATTTATTAGAATATCACGCCACCCAAGTCCCCATTACTGAGGACCGGGTACGTGAAATAGCATCGATTGGTTTTCAGTGGTTCTTGAGATTTTAATGTTGAGATGAACCGTCTCAAAACAATCGATAAGAAAATACAGCATGACTCAACATATTCCAATTTTCGGAGCTAGTCGGCCTACTTATCAGAATTCTCTTTATTGCTGCCTAATACCTTGAAATTAAAGCAGTAATAGGCTTTGTCCTTTATGATATAGACATCAACTAGCGTCAAATCCATTTTAACAGCATTTACAAGGCATTTCAGACCAGCATACAATTCACCAACCTCTTGTATCACCACGACCTCGAAAGGGCAAAATAAGCGCTCCAGCGAGCCCGTTTTATTTACCACAAGAATGCTCTCAGTACTACAATGTTTGAAGAGCTCCTCAATGTACTTCTTCTTCTCATCATCTGTCATCAGTATTCCGAGGGTAAGAGTGCAACCTTGTCTATAACCCATATCTTGATATATGGTATCGGGAAGTCCGAGAACTGAATTGGCTGGGATACTACAGGCTTTTTGTTGGTATCCTCCCTGCATGTCAGTAGCCAGGTAAGGTC
>CAYZDF010000066.1:0-14302 GCA_964477085.1 uncultured Gracilibacteraceae bacterium
CAAGAGTTAAATTACATAAACTATATCCAAATATTTAAATGACGCAAAGTACTAGTTAATGCAATAAATCAAATTACAGTCGCAAATATGGCAACTATGCGTAGATTTCAAGACGTTGACGAGGATACATTTTCAGAGGAACGGGTTATACGGTATTTAAAAATTCTTAATTAGAAGCTCTAGATTTTAACGAAGCCTAGAGTTTTTTTATTACAAATGTTAAAAAAGAGATTTATAAGTCCTTTTGGTCCATGACATGTTAAAGTGCATCCTGCTCTTTGTCGCCGCCTATGGGATGGGCATAGGAATGGGAGAACTGCCTATGTCTAGCCAAGCCAGCAGCTCAAAATAGCCCATGTTTTCTACTTACTTTATCTCTTCTATTACCTATGTTCCTTTCTACCTGGTTACAATATAGAGTATTCCGTTCATCAGGTTTTGCTGCCCTGTGAAATTCGTTAAACATACCCATACTCTTGAAAATAGCCAATTTCCCCCGGAGTTCAGTGCTTATTATCAAAAAAAGGGACTTATTATATAAAAGACCTAACTGAAAAGAAGATGGAATTGTTGCTTGCCAATATATAAAACAAGTACCAAATTATAAGCGAATGAATAAGATGGGAGTGGAAAAGAATACCAAATTTATCTTTATAGATGAGGAGGGAAAGGTATGTACGGAGCTTACAGTGCAGCAGCATATCCAGGTGCTATGGGAGGGTATGGATATGGAGCAGGCTTTGGTGCAGGAGCAGGAATCATTGCCATTGCAGTTTTGATTCTTATTGCCTTAGGTGTAATTTTTTAATTGAGAGTGAATCTTCAAAAGTTATTACGAAGCAAGAATAAAGGAGGTGGAAGTAAATGGCTGTTGGAGCTGGCGCATTCGGAGGCGCGTTCGGCGGTAGTGGATGTTTTTGCGGCATAGCTATCGTTGTCGTAATTATCCTTCTTTTGATTGCAATGGGAATTGTATTCTAAAAAGTCAATCCAATATTTGTATGGAGGTGTTATAAATGGCTGTTGAAGCAGGTGCAGGTGCGTATGGAGGAGGTCTTGGCGGTGGATGTTTCTGCGGAATAGGAATCGTCGTTGTCATTATTCTTCTTTTGATTGCCCTGGGTATTGTTTTCTAGTTTCACACTATTACTTTAATTTTGAAAGGGGGTAAAAATATGTTCGGATATGGCGGTGGCTGTTGTTGCAGGCCTATAGTCAGAACAGTACCTGTTCCGGTTCCAAATTATGGAGTAGGGATTATCGCAATTGCGATCTTAATATTAATTGCTCTCGGTGTTATCTTCTAAGACTTAATCATCTACGCTAAGAAGCGAAGGTAAAATTCTTAATAATGTAAAATAATAAAAGGTCTCCTTGACTTAGGAGGCCTTTTTCCAGGGAATAGTTTCTTTCATGCCGATTCTCTTTATAGGATTTAGGTGAATTAACCAATCAATTCTTCCGAATGATAAACAAGCCTAGCTAGTTTATCGTTGAGTGCTTTAATACCCTCAACAATTCCCTCTAACTAAAAATAAGCCTATCGGACATCTTTTTCACGCACCCTTTAAAGGTATTATATTAAATTGCATAGTCAAATGTAGCTTGGAATTGGTTAATGCCAAAGATTTATCGGGAGTTAGCAAAATACTATTATGTAATATTAATAAATTATTATTATACGCTTACGAAAGAATTATTATTATGTTACAATAAGACAAAACAAAGCAAATAAAGGTGAAAAAATGGACGTATTCTTAATAATAGGTATTGTAGTCGGCGCTCTAGCTGTGGTAGTAGGAATGATTGTCAAAGGAGCGAATATTGCAGTTCTGCTCAATCCAGCTGCAGCTATCATTATTCTTGTTGGTACCACAGCGGCTGTCATGAATTCTTTTCCAAAAAATGAATTTCTAAATATTCCCAAAATCGTTGGTGCTCTATTTAGAGGTGACGTCAAACAGGATTCGGTCGAAATCATTGAACAGATTGTGGATATGGCACAGGCAGCTCGTAAAGAAGGGTTACTGTCACTTGAATCCACTGTCAGAGATATTGAAAATCCTTTTCTGAAAAAAGGAGCAACCATGGTCATTGATGGCATGGAACATGAAAACATAAGAGAAATACTTGAAACAGAGATAGAAAACATGGAAGAACGCCATCGTGCGGGTGCTTCGATCTTTTCTTCAGCTGGGAGTTATGCCCCAACCCTAGGTGTTTTGGGAGCAGTTGTAGGCTTGATTGGTGCACTAGGTAATTTAAACGATACTGAAAAACTTGGCCATATGATTGCAGCAGCCTTTGTTGCTACACTTTATGGAATATTTGTAGGATATGTCCTTTGTCATCCCATCTCGACAAGGCTTAAAAGAAAATCACAGGTTGAGGTTAATAATATGAGAATTATTGTTGAAGGGATTCTAGCACTCCATGCAGGCGATAACCCGAGCAATGTCAAGCTGAAGCTGATTGGGATGCTTAATCCAAAAGACAGAATTAAATTTGAAAACAATGACAAAGAAAAGTTAGAGAATGACTATGAGTAAATCCAAAAAAGCTCATCATGAAGAACATGCCGATGAATCCTGGTTGCTTCCTTATTCTGATTTATTAACTCTTTTACTTGCGCTTTTCATTGTTATGTTTGCAATCAGCCAGGTTGACAATGAAAAACTTCAAAGGATAAGTGAGCAGTTTAGTGTAATATTCGCTGGCGATCACAGCATTCTTGAACAGGATGGAAACGTTTCTGTAATCTCTAACCCGAGCAGTCCTGAAGCGGGTACCAGAAATAGCGTGGAAATAGAAACCGATAAAATGGCAGAACTAAAAAAAAGTCTGGAAGCTGAGATAAATAAATATGGATACTCTGAAAAAGTAAAGGTCTATTTGGACAGCGAAGGACTTGGGATTTCGATACAAGATGTTATGCTTTTTAATTCCGGTGAGGCAGAGGTATTACCTGCAGTTTCCACTTTGCTATTACAGATTTCTAAAGTCCTCAACACGATGGATAATAACATAAAGGTAGTCGGTCATACTGACAACGTCCCTATCCGCTCGGGGAAATTCAGAGATAACTGGGATTTGAGCGTTATGCGTGCTATAAACGTCATGAACCATCTTGTCAAACAAGGTGGACTTAAACCCGAAAGGTTCTCAGTGCAGGGCTACGGTAAGTACGCTCCAAAACATGATAATTCTACCGAAGACGGAAGGTCAAAAAATCGAAGAGTAGAGATTTACTTAATTCGACATTATCCTTTATATCAATAATAACCTCTTTATGTGTTGCCGATAGTTAATAGCTATATTGGAATAATCTTGTTATGAGTGAACAGAATAATAAACAGAATATTAACACACTACGATCAAAGATCTTAGTGTTAAAGAAAGGAACGCACCAATATGGTGCTTAATTTTTTTCCTTAAAGGTATGTGATTGACATTAACCCCAATGTCTAATATAGTAGCTTTGATATATCTTCCCTGACGAATAGACCTAAAAATGAAAGAAAGGTGGTGATTCTGGTGCAAGTATCCAAGCAACAAAAAGCACCGATCTATGAAGCCCTTCTTAAATACAAATCAATGAGGGTGGTACCGTTTGACGTGCCCGGACATAAGCAAGGCAGAGGGAATACCGAACTGAGAGAGTTCTTGGGTGATCAGTGCCTTTCCGTTGATGTCAATGCCATGAAGCCTTTAGATAATCTGGGTCATCCGATCTCTGTTATTAAAGAAGCGGAAGAGTTGGCGGCTACTGCCTTTGGGGCTCATCACGCCTTTTTTATGGTTAACGGCACAACTTCAGCCGTTCAGGCTATGATTATGAGTGTGTGTAGACAAGGCGATAAAATCATTATGCCTCGCAATGTTCATAAAAGTGCGATCAATGCTCTCGTCATTAGCGGGGCTGTACCTGTATATGTCAATCCTGGAGTCAATAGGCATCTAGGAATACCATTAGGAATGTCTATGGATGAAGTGAAAAAGGCAATCCTTAAGAATCCAGATGCGAAGGCTGTTTTTGTTAATAATCCTACATATTATGGCATTTGTTCTGATCTACGGTCGATCACATCGCTTGCTCATGAGCATAATATGGCTGTCCTTGTTGATGAGGCTCATGGAACCCATTTTTATTTTGGAGACAATATGCCTGTTAGTGCTATGGCAGCTGGAGCCGATTTAGCAGCAGTGAGTATGCATAAAACAGGAGGGTCCTTAAGCCAAAGTTCTTTCTTAATAATTAATGATCGTCTGAGTATAGGTCATGTCCGACAGATTATTAATCTCACTCAGACAACCAGTGGGTCTTATCTCCTGCTTTCTTCTTTGGATATATCCAGACGGAATCTGGCATTGGATGGTAAAAAAATATTTGCCAAAGTGGCTTCATTAGCAAACTATGCTCGGGATGAAATCAATAAAATCGGTGGCTACTATGCATTTTCCAAGGAACTTGTTAATGGAGACTCCGTATTTGATTTCGACCAGACTAAGCTCTCGGTTCACACCAGAGAAATAGGACTGGCTGGTGTAGAAGTGTATGATATTTTACGTGACGACTATAATATTCAGATCGAATTTGGAGACATAGGTAATATCTTAGCTATCATTTCTGTGGGAGATCGCTCACTGGCGTTAGAGCGTCTTGTTTCCTCGCTTTCAGAGATAAAGAGACTTTATGCCAAAGATAAAAAAGGAATGTTTGATCACGAATATATTAATCCAGAAGTGGTGATGGCACCTCAGAAAGCCTTCTACTCTGATACATATTCAGTGCCTATTAAAAAGAGTGCGGGCTTTACAAGCGGGGAATTCGTTATGGCGTATCCACCCGGAATTCCCATCTTAGCACCTGGGGAAAGGATTACCGCAGAGATTATTGATTATATTATATATTCAAAGGAAAAAGGCAGCTTTCTGACGGGTACAGAGGATATGGACATTGAAAATATTAGAATCGTGGAGGAATAAAACCATGGAACTATGGTATACTGAACAACACACTGATAACGTACGTTTTTCCATTAGAGTCGATAAACACCTTTATACGGGTCAAAGTGAATTCCAACGAATAGATGTTTTTAGAGCAAAGGAATTCGGAACTTTCTTTACTCTTGATGGTCTAATGATGGTAACTGAGAAAGATGAATTTATTTATCATGACATGATCGTTCATATTCCGATGGCAACCAATCTCAAGATGAAGAATGTCTTGGTGATTGGGGCAGGAGATGGAGGAACAGTAAGAGAACTAACACGCTATCAGACGATTGAGAATATCGATATGGTAGAAATTGATAAATCAGTGGTGGATGTATGTAAAGAATATTTACCCCAAACAGCCAGTAAGTTAGATGATCCCAGAGTTCAGCTATACTTCGAGGATGGGCTTCGCTTTGTGCGTTCCAAGGAAAATTGCTATGATTTGATTATTGTTGATTCGACGGACCCTTTTGGACCAGGGGAAGGACTTTTCACCAAAGAATTTTATGGTAATTGTTATAAAGCCCTAAAAGAAGATGGCATCTTAGTTAATCAACATGAAAGTCCATATTATGAAGGATATGCTAAAGCAATGCAAAGAGCGCATAAACGTATTCGTGAATTTTTTCCTGTCTGCAGGGTTTATCAGGCTCATATTCCAACCTATCCTTCCGGTCATTGGCTCTTTGGTTTTGCTTCTAAAAAATATGATCCTTTGAAGGATCTTAACGAAGAAGCTTGGAACAACCTGGGTCTTATGACTAAATATTACAACACAGAGATTCATAGAGGGTGTTTTGCACTTCCTAACTACGTTAAACAACTCTTGGAAGAAGCAGAGGATTAAAGGGTCAATCTTAGATTAAATAGCCCCAAAAACCGAGATACAAGGCTTGAGGCTATATCTATAGAATTAGCGTCTATTTTTGTGGTAAATTAAGTTGTAATGATTCAATATGGTGATACTCGTCTTTGAGATTACGTTGGATAACAGCCATTGTTGCCGTATCCCAGGGGGCAGAGTTAATGATTTTTTGGTAGTCAATTACCGCTTTTTGCTCTGTCCAAATTCCAGCTCTAACAATTGCTGTTGGGCCTAATAGCCTAGTAGCAAAGCCTATTAACATTCCGGCTAACCAGAAAGCCCAACAAGTGGGGCTGGGTTTGCTACCAAATTCATAGAGTTTGATTTGAAAGTCTTGGACATGTGACATTTCGTTGGCCATAGCTTGTATTACTAATCTGTTAAGATCATCTTGTGCTGAGGTTATCTGGTACTTGTAAATATTAACAGCCATAATTTCAAACGAGTGTAGTTTTCTTAATCCTGATCTTATCTTCGACAGTTGAGAAGAATCGTAATTATTTGAACGAAAGCTGATTTCTTCAGGTGCGACTCTTTCTCTTATATAGTAATCTGACATATAAAGGCACCTCCTCTTATTTATAATTATTTTTAAATAAATTATATGATAAAATAATAAACATATCAACAATATAACTCAATAACCAGGGATTATATTCCTACGGTACTTTGTGCATTATGAAAGGAGATTACATGGCAGAGATGCCCGGCAGTTGCTTCATTAGACATTATAGAGAAGCGGATCAAAGTGAGATTCTTAAGATCTGGCTCAATGAATCACTTAATTCTCATGGATTCATTCCTGCCCAATTCTGGGAGGGGCATCTTGACTTACTTAAGACTAAATATCTTCCGGAGTCCGAAACATATTTAGCGGAAATAAATGGACGGATTATTGGTTTTATCTCTTTGATAGGTAATTATGTGGGGGCACTTTTTGTAGAGAATTCGCATCAAAGAAAAGGAATAGGTAAAGCACTATTAGATTTTGCACATAAATCTAAAGGTAGTCTCTTTGTAGATGTTTATAAGGAAAATACCAATGCTGTTAATTTCTATACCCAATATGGGTTTAGACCCCGAAGAGAAAAAGTTCAGCCAGAGACGGGGCAAATTGTAATAACTATGTGGATTTAAACAATAAGATATAAAACCGGGTAGTGAATATTTTGGATCAAAAAATAGTCTATTGCGATGTCTCTTATGAGCTAAAAAGAGAAGCCCCTACTAATAAAGTAAGGACTTCTCTCTTTATTGGCCTTTTAACCAATCATGGTTTTAATGTCTTCCTCTACACTTGATACTCCACCGATTCCAAATGTCTGTACTAAAATATTTGCAACATTAGGAGACAGGAAACCAGGAAGGGTTGGACCAAGATGAATATTCTTCACACCCAGGTAGAGAAGAGCAAGGAGGACAAGCACGGCTTTCTGTTCGTACCAGGCGATGTTGTATACAATGGGAAGGTCATTGATGTCTTCCAGTTTAAAGACCTCTTTGAGTTTGAGTGCGATGACTGCTAAGCTGTAAGAATCATTACACTGTCCGGCATCAAGAACTCTGGGAATACCGTCAATATCACCGAGATTTAGTTTATTATACCTGTACTTAGCACAACCAGCGGTCAGGATTACTGTATCATGAGGAAGGTTCTCCGCAAATTCACTATAGTAAGATCTGCTTTTCATTCTGCCATCACAACCAGCCATGACTACGAATTTTTTAATAGCTCCTGATTTAACAGCATCTACAACTTTATCTGCGAGTGCCAGTACTTGCTGATGGGCAAATCCACCAACAATTGTACCATTTTCTAACTCAGTTGGCGGCGGGCAGTTTTTAGCCATTTTAATAATCGCACTAAAATCTTTAGCTTCATTACCGTCTCTGTCTGAAATATGATTAACCCCTTCAAAGCCAACGATGCTTGTCGTAAAGAGTCTGTCCTTATAGCTATCTTTGGGTGGCACAAGACAGTTAGTCGTCATTAGGATTGGTCCATTAAATTTCTCGAATTCTTCGGCTTGTTTCCACCAGGCGTTTCCATAGTTGCCTGCAAAATGGGAATATTTCTTAAATTCAGGGTAGTAATGGGCGGGAAGCATTTCCCCATGGGTATAAACATCGATACCTGTACCCTCTGTCTGCTTAAGAAGCTCCTCTAAATCCTTTAAGTCATGGCCACTGATAAGGATTCCGGGATTCTGTCTAACCCCGATATTAACGGAAGTAAGTTCTGGAGATCCATAAGTGGAGGTATTAGCCTGGTCCAATAATGCTAAGGTATTTACACCATATTTACCGGTTTCCATAATGAGAGCTACCAAGTCATCAGCAGATAGAGAATCATCCAGTGTTGCCGCTAAAGCGTTTTGAATAAAAATCGTTACTTCAGCATCTTTAAAACCTAGAATATAAGCGTGATGATAGTAGGCAGCCAACCCTTTTAAACCATAGGTCAGGAGTTCTCTTAGGGAACGAACATCTACATTTTCGGTTGAGAGAATGCCTACGGTAACTGCTTTGGCATCGAACTCTTCTTCAGTTGTAGCTGTCCATGTCGCAGCATCAGGTGAGTCAAGTATTTCTACACCACCATCTTTCAACTGAATCTGCAGAGAATCTTTAAGTCGGAGTCCTTCCTTGATCTTTTGAATAAGAGCAGTCCGGTCAAAGTTAACATTGGTAAGAGTCATGAAAAGGCAATCTATTGGAAAGATTTCTGCGAATGCGTTGTTAATACCAGATTCTCTGGCTTTAACACTGTAGAAGGATACACCTTTGGCTACATACAGTAACAGATCCTGGAGATTGGCCACATCTGCTGATTTTCCGCAGACTCCTACCTTCGTACAACCTTTACCCCCGGCAGTTTCTTGACATTGATAACAAAACATTGACATAGATTCGTCCTCCTATTAATCATGTATTTTAGTTTTTACTTTGTGCTTTTATTGTAACGACGAAATCTTCGGCATGCGGTAACATATGTTACCAACTTATTTCAATCTCAAAAACAATAAGCATATTGATTGGAAATCTTAAACATTAAGATTTCTATAATATTTTTAGTAATAATTTCCTGGAAGTATCAATATAAGAAACTGCAAATTTAGTACTAGAAAAATACATAAAGCATATTATTCTAGTAAATACAATAAATCAACAAATGAACATATAATTTAACAAAAAATAAACAAGGAGAATTGAAATATAATAAAGAATATTAAATAAAGAGTATTAGGAATGAGGAAACAATGGATTAGAGAAGAATCACATTAATTGTATATAATTATCGATCAAATAATGGATAAAATAAAGAGAAGGAATGTTTTTTGGAAAGTAATAATAAATTGATAAGCAATAAAAGCCTTTGGATAAAATTACTCTGTTATAATGTTGGGTTTATTCTGTTGTTTACTTCCATGTTTATCTTCATCAATGACAATATTCAATGGCGTATCATTATTCCTGCCTTTCTGGTAATGTTTATCATTAGCTTTGTTGTTAATCAACGATTAAAGCGAGAGATAGAAGAGAAAAAGGCTACAGAGAAAGCCCTGAAACACAGAGAAAAATTATTCAGAGGGATTTTTAATAATGCGGCTGCCGGGATTGCCTTGCTGGACAAAGAGGGGTATTATCAACATGTTAACCTGACACTGAGCAGGATGTTAGGATATTCAGAAGATGAACTGAAGAAGATGACGTTTCAAGATATTACATATCCAGAGGATCTCAATGATAGTATCCGGTTGTATCAAGGGATTTGGGATGGCTCCTGTACGAGGGTAAATTTTGAAAAACGGTATGTCTGTAAAAATGGAGACATGATTTGGATTGAGATTAATATGTCAGCTATTCTAGGAGATGATGGAGGAATTACCGATATCATCGTTGTCGTGTTGGATATTACAGTCAGAAAACTGATGGAACAGGAGTTAATACTGCAAGCAACAACGGATTGCCTTACCGGTGTAGATAATAGATTGGCTTTTATGAAAAAGGCTCAGGAAGAATTTATCAGGTCAAAACGTTACAAAATTGGTTTTTCACTACTGCTTCTTGATGTGGACAAATTCAAGTGTGTTAATGACATTTATGGACATCTTGTTGGGGACAGAGTATTACGCGACGTCGTTAAAGCATGTAAATCTGCACTGAGGGAAAATGATATTATTGCTCGGATTGGCGGTGAAGAGTTCGCGGTGATTATCATTGAGTCTCAGCCTGATGATGCTTATTGTGTAGCCCTAAGAATTCAGCAAAAGGTAAAAGAAGTCGTAGTGGAATCTGAGGACACTGAGATTCAGGTCACTGTTAGTATTGGTATAGGAATGAGACGTGAGGAAGACACTAATCTTGACGATATTTTGAAGAGAGCGGATGATGCACTTTATTGTGCTAAAAACTCAGGTAGAAATTGTATCATCTTTGAAAAATAATAATAGTGTAAAATGAGATAGGAAATGCATGATGATTGAATTGAAGAATATCAGGATAGGATATCAAAATATACATATATTGGATAAAATCAATTTCACAATTCCGAGCGGTGCCAAGATCCTTTTGAATTCACCCTCAGGAACTGGAAAAACCTCCTTCTTCCGATTACTTTTAGGATTTTTACAGCCAACGGAAGGGGAGGTTTCTTTCGATGGCGTCAAATTAACTCCAATGACCGTGAAAAGCATCAGGAATCGAATAGGTTACCTTAGTCAAGAAACAGAACTGCCTTCAGGCAAGGTGCAGGATGTGATTCAGGAGATCTTTAGTTATAAAGCTAATAAAGCAACTCCATTTCCAGAAAAAGCGTTACAAGAGGTATTTAACCTTCTTGAACTGGATCCAAGCACATGGAATAAAGGAACTGATGAATTGTCAGGTGGAGAACGTCAGCGGTTATTGGTTGCCATCTTATTATTATTGGACCGAGAATTCTATCTCCTTGATGAACCAACATCAGCACTTGATGAAAAACTTAAGGTTAAAGTGAGAGACCTGTTCCTGAATAGATCTGCAACGGTCTTTATCATTTCTCATGACAAGCAATGGTTAGACTCGGATAAAGTCGCTCTTTTGAATTGGACACAGGATTTGAGGTATGAATATGGGCAGTAAAGATCTTAGTTTGTGGTCCTTGATACTAGCTCTGTCACTACTGGTAATACCATTACTATTTAATTACCAATTGCATTTGCAAATTGGAAGGAAATCACTTATTGCTGTTATCAGGATGTGTATTCAACTCTTTCTGATTGGCTTCTTTTTAGAATTTGTATTTGATCTTAACAATCCGTGGCTTAATTTCCTGTGGCTTATTGTTATGGTAGTGGTTTCGACACTTTCTATTATCAATTCATGTTATCTGAAACTTTCTTCCTTAGGATGGTCTGTCTTTATCTCGGTTGCTGTACCTGCTATCTCCATGAGCTTCTATTTTAATTATTTTATTGTTCGCCTAGACGATATTTATGATGCTAAATACCTTATTGCAATCAGTGGCATGATTTTAGGAAATATGCTCAGTGGCAATATCGTAGGTATTAACCATTTTATGAATAACGTACGTAAGTCAGAAAAGAAATATCTGGCTGTACTGGTTTTGGGAGCGGATAGAGATGAAGCATTACTTCCACATCTAAGGGAGAGCATTCTGGCCTCCGTCAATCCCACAATTGCCTCCATAGCTACGATTGGATTGGTATCTCTACCTGGTATGATGACAGGGCAGATATTAGGGGGAGCATCGCCGGTAGTGGCTGTTAAATATCAGATGGCTATAATGATTGCTATTTTTGCAACTCGGATTTTAAGTATCTATATCGCACTGGTACTAATCAAGCGAAGTGCATTTGATGCTTTCGACATTCTTAAAAAAGATTTATTTAAGCAGTAGGCGTTATTCTTAAATATTCTTTGCTGTATGTGAATAATTACCTGCTTCAAATAATGCTTGATAACAGCGCTAATTATTAGTAAAATTATTCCATGGGGTATTATTCCAGAAATTGAAATAAGGAGAAATATCCTTTGATTGAGAAAATATATGATATTACCTTACCCCTCACTCCGGGTATGATCACCTATCCTGAAGACCCTCTCTATATACAGAAGCAAGTTTACTCACTGACTAAGGGAGATTCTTTTAACTTGACAGTCCTAAAAATGGGGTCTCATACGGGAACACATCTTGATGCGCCGTCTCATTGTTTATTGCAAGGGAATACAGTAGATAAAATTTCTTTGCAAGATCTTATGGGAGCTGCGAAAGTAATCGAAATCAAGGAAGCGGTAAAATTTATCCTGCCTGAACATCTTCAGGGTAAAGATATCCGAAATGGAGATCGTATCTTATTTAAGACAAGGAACTCATTGCAGCTAAAAAAAGGAGTCTTCGATGAGAACTATGTTTCTCTGAGCCCCCATACGGCTGAGTATTTAGTACAAAAGGGAATTAAGCTTGTCGGAATCGATTATTTATCAATAGACAGTTTACCTTCAGAGAGTGAGAGAAGTTCATGCCACCAAATTCTTCTTTCCGCAGGTGTCGTTATTCTGGAAAGCCTTGCTTTAGAGGGTGTACCGGAGGGGGAATATGATCTTATTGCCTTACCTCTTCGAATTACTGGATGTGATGGTAGTCCAGTGCGAGCTATCTTGCTAGAAAACGGATCCCTAAATTTTTAAGCAAAATAGATGAACTTGAATTTTGTAATCTGCCTTGTACAGATTTTTTTTTACCAATAGTAAATTGCTTATATATCTCCATAATCGATGTACATAGGAATATAACTTTGTGTTTAATTTTAAAAATTAAGATTGAAGGTGTAGGCCATTGACCGGAGATCAGTATATTAGTCCTGAGGAGTTATATCTTTTTAATCAAGGAAAGTTATTCCATAGCTACCTAAGGTTTGGAGCTCATACAGTAGAACTGAACAACAGAATTGGTGTTCACTTTGCAGTATGGGCTCCAAATGCTATAGGAGTCAGCGTCGTAGGCTCATTTAATAGTTGGCAAGGTGACCAGCATAAAATGGTGATGCAGGGGCAGACAGGAGTCTGGACTCTATTTGTACCAGAAATTGAGAGAAGTACCCTTTATAAATATCAGATAGAAACGAAGACAGGCGAAAGGATTCTAAAAGCGGATCCGTTTGCCTTCCTTGCAGAACGCAGACCGCATACCGCGTCTGTAATCAACCCACTTAATGGGTATGAGTGGAACGATCAAGATTGGTGTCAAAGAAGAACCGAGTCATTTTCTCTGGAAAAGCCTTTATTGATTTATGAGGCACACCTTGGTTCCTGGAAAAGAAAAGAGAATGATGAATTCTATAATTATAGGGATTATGCTGAAGAACTTGTAACATATGTTAAAGACATGGGCTTTACTCATCTGGAGTTGCTCCCGCTTATGGAGCACCCCTATGATGGTTCTTGGGGTTATCAGATAACCGGGTATTATGCGGCAACCAGCCGATATGGAGAGCCCAATGATCTCATGTATCTTATCGATAAGTGTCACCAGGCAGGTATCGCAGTTATCTTTGATTGGGTACCTGGTCATTTCTGTAAAGATCATCATGGTTTGGCCCGGTTCGATGGAACACCTCTCTTTGAACAAGAAGAGCATGCCGAGTGGGGTACTCTTAAGTTCAATTTTAGTCGGAAAGAAGTATGGAGTTTCCTTATCTCCAATGCCTTATTCTGGTTTGATATCTATCATATTGATGGCCTTCGTATTGATGGGGTTACTAGTATGTTATGTCTGGACTATGGACGGCCTGCTAATAATTGGCAACCCAATATATATGGTGGGAAAGAAAATCTTGATGCGATTGCTTTTCTGCAAGAATTAAATCGCACTGTATTTTCTTGCTACCCGTACGTTTTAATGATCGCAGAAGAATCAACAGATTGGCCATATGTTACCAGGCCATCATTTGATGGAGGGCTGGGATTTAATTTCAAATGGAATATGGGTTGGATGAATGATACGTTAAATTACTTTCAAACAGATTTTAAAAATCGCAGTAACAACCATTCTCTTTTGACCTTCTCTTTAATGTATGCATTTTCAGAGAACTTCATTTTGCCCTTTTCCCATGATGAGGTTGTTCATGGTAAAAAATCGTTAATAGAACGGATGCCGGGAGTCTATCAACAAAAGTTTGCAGGGCTCCGTACTTTATACTTTTATCAGATCTGCCATCCCGGTAAAAAGCTTCTATTTATGGGAGGAGAATTGGGGCAATTCATTGAGTGGCGTTATGACAGTGCTCTGGAGTGGTTTTTATTGAAATTCGAAATGCATAGAAAATACCAAGATTATGTCAAAGATCTCAATTATCTTTAGCTCCGAGAAAAGAGCCTGGGGCAGATCGACCACGATGGGAGGGATCATCGCCGCGATGATCCCGGGCGGCCCCA
>CAYZDF010000067.1:0-13441 GCA_964477085.1 uncultured Gracilibacteraceae bacterium
AAAAACCGAACAGATCATGAATGCAGCTCAGGCCCTTGCTGAAATTGATGTTTATATCTCACTGGCTGAGGTTGCAGTTCGTCAAGGATATGTCAAACCTGAGATCCGAAACGACGGAATCATCCAGATCAACGAAGGAAGACATCCGGTTGTTGAGATGCTATCTGACTATTTTGTGCCCAATGATACCTACCTGACGCGTCATAAACACCTTGCCCTGATTACAGGACCTAATATGGCAGGCAAGTCCACTTATATGAGACAAGTTGCCTTGATCGTACTGATGGCTCAGATCGGATCATTTGTACCTGCTCAGAAGGCCTCAATCTCAGTGGTTGATTGTATCTTCACTCGGGTCGGTGCAGCTGATAATCTTGCTGCCGGTCAGAGTACATTCATGGTCGAGATGAATGAAGTCGCCCATATTCTTAAGAACGCGACACCAGAAAGTCTAATCATTTTGGATGAGGTCGGGAGGGGAACAGCCACCTTCGATGGATTAAGTCTGGCCTGGGCTATTGCCGAATATCTGATTGAAACTGATTCTCTGAAAGCGAAAACACTGTTCGCAACCCATTATCATGAACTAACTCAACTGGAAGAACGCTATCCGGGGGTTTTCAATCTTCACGTAGCGGTAAAAGAACAAGGGGAGGATGTTGTTTTCCTTCATAAGATTCTTCCCGGTAAAGCGGATAGGAGTTATGGCCTCCATGTCGCCAAGATTGCGGGTTTACCTGTTCCATTGCTGAAGAGAGCTTCCATCATTTTGGATGAATTAGAGAATTCACCAACCCAGCGAAAAATAGCTAAGGCTGCAGACGCCAAGCTGCTCCAGCAATCTTTATTCGATATCCCCAATGTCCATCCATTACTACAGGAAATCAGTGAACTTGATATCGATACACTGTCACCTCGTCAGGCACTGGATTATTTATATGACCTGGCCAATCGAATCCATTCCTCGAATATTATATGATGAGGAAAATACTGTCTAGGGGGAATTGCTATGGGGAGTAAAATAGGTATTGATGTCGGGGGTACGTTCACCGACGTTGTCCGGATTGAGGATAACATCGTAGTAAATAAAGGGAAAATCCTGACCAATCAGGATGATCTTCTCCATACTATACTTCAAGCACTTGATCATATTGAACTAACAAAGGTGAGGGCAGTGGATGATATTACCGTCAGCACTACCTTGGTGACCAATGCCATCCTGCAAAATCGTTTGCCGGAGATTAAACTGATCCTCTTTCCTGGATCAGGTATGAGGCTATCTGCACTTCATTGGCCGGTCAATTACCGTGTTCTTGCAGGAGAACTGGACTATCGGGGACGAGAAGTTGTCCCTCCTGATCAAAAAGAATGGCAAGAGTTAGCGGCTGATCTCAAGGCCGATGCCACTCATTCAGTTGCTATTATCAGTAAGTTTTCCCACCGTAATAATACCTTTGAAGAACGTTTAGCCACTTATTTAAAACAAGAGATTCCAGATATCAGGATTGCAATGGGCAGCCAATGGGGACAGACTAATTTCTATCGAAGAAGCCTAACTACCTATCTTAATCTGGCGTGTAACAGTATCTTTGATGACTTTGCCACCCAGCTAAGGACAGCAGTCCAAGCAAGAGGTTGCCATGCCCCGATCAGGGTTCTGAAAGCTGACGCCGGTGTTTTACTCTTAGATAAAGTCAGACCTGTGGAATCCATCTATTCAGGGCCTGCTGCCAGTGTCCTGGGGGCACTGGCTCAAAACAAGCCAGAGGGCTCCTATATCGTGGTTGATATTGGTGGAACGACAACGGATATCGGTCTTGTCTTATCCGGTTCACCGTTGATGAGCTCCCATGGTGCTCAGATTGGACCATACCTGACCAGCGTAAGATCACTCGCTGTCCGCTCTGTTGCGATCGGAGGAGATTCTGCCGTATTCATGGAAAATGGAGAAATCCGGCTCGCCGATCATCGGTTGGGTCCAGCCTATTGTATCGGTGGTCCAAACCTGACTCCTACAGATGCCATGCGTTTCTTAAATCTTACTGACTATGGTAGTTTTCACAGGGCAGAAGAAGCTTTGATTAACAACTTACCACCGGATCAAAGGGAACCGGAAATGATAAAAAAAGCAGCTGAAACCATCGTCTGGACCATGGCTGATCAGATCGGCAAGGCCATTGAACAACTCTTAGAGGAATGGAAAGCGGAACCTGCTTATAAAGTTTGGGAAGTCTTGCATCATGAGCAAAACATCCAGTTTCATATTCAACTCAGCGGGGGAGGGGCCCCTGGGATTGCCTCTGCTTTGCAAAAACGGATGAAGATTGGGACTGTTGTGACCGATTCATCGGATGTTTCCAATGCGGTCGGTGCAGCTATGGCTAAACCGACATTTTCCTGGACATTGAACCTTGATACCTATCTCTCTCGTTACCGGATTGAAGAGACAGGAGAGCAAGGCACTTGGGAAGGAAAGAAGAAACCACACCGAGAAGTTGAACAGTTCTTAAAAGAACTGGCCCTAAGAGAAGCTGAGACTATGGGGATCGAAACATCAAGTTTACAAATCGAACCATTTGATTATTTCCCATTGGTTGAAAGTTATCATACAGTTGGGCAAATTATCAGGGGTGCAATGCATGTACCTCCAGGTGTAACAGGGAGGGTTAAGGCATGAAAAAAACAGGCATAATCTTTTTTCCCGCTTTCGACTGGTCATTAGGCGAATCCCACCCGGAAAGAGAAGAACGTCTTTTATATACCCAGGAACAGATCTTTGAAGAAGGTATCATGGATCTTCCTCAAGTTAAACAGTACTCGCCTGGAGTAGCCAATCTTTATGATGTGCTGAGAACACAGGCTGTTTTTCCAAATCCTGAACAGCATGATCTCGATGCTCATCTGATTGCTGTCGGAAGTTCTTTGGTTCTGGGCGATGCTCTGATAAAGCAAGAGATAGCGAATGGCTTTGCTATCGTACGTCCGCCTGGACATCACTCTGGTGCAACCGTCTGGGGGAACCGAGGCTTTTGCACCCTCAATAATGAAGCTATCCTGGTAAATTACCTCAGAGCGAAATACGGTATAAAAAAAGTTGCCATCATCGACACAGATGTCCACCATGGAGATGGCACTCAGGATATCTTCTATTATGATCCAAACGTTCTCTGTATCTCTATTCATCAGGATGGGCGGACATTGTTCCCCGGAACAGGCTTCACCAACGAGAAAGGCGGACCTAATGCCTGGGGGTCCATCTTAAATATACCGCTCGTTCCCGGAATCGGGGATGAAGGTTTTCTCTTTGCTCTTGAAAATTGGATAATGCCAAGAGTTGAAGAATTCAAGCCGGATATCATCATCAATTCAGCCGGCCAGGATAATCACTTTACAGATCCTTTAGCTTCTATGAATGTTTCTGCCCGTGGCTATGGTAAAATTACTGAAATCATCAACCCGGATCTCGCAGTATTAGAAGGCGGATATTCGATTCAGGGTGCCTTGCCTTACATCAACATGGCTATCTTATTGGCCTTAGCCGGAGAAGACTATACAGGAGTCATCGAACCTCAGAAGCCAACACGGCAGGAGATTGGGGGAGAACCCATGAAATCCTATCTCCTGAACTTGAAGAGACAAAATGAAAATTTGAAACCAAATTGGACTACTAAAAAGGATTCTTTCTTACCGGAAGGTGAATGGGTCTATCAGGAAAAGAGTATCTTCTATGATACGGATTGGTTTAAAGAACATCGTAAGGATTATATCAGAAAATGCAGTTATTGCGGTGGAACAGTTCTCTCAGTCTCTCAAAGCTTACTCACCTTTGAAAAGGGAGTCTTAGTCAGGATACCCTTTGCAGCTTGTGAAAAATGTTTGCAAGCAGCTTTTGATCTGGTTGATTACTTCAAGAATACGGAGAAAAATCTGCTGCTTCAGAATCAGCTGCGCGATGAAGTCATCTTATGGAACAACGGTAGGGAAGTGAACCTCATTGAACAGAAGAATAAAATTCCTTGATCCTGATTGTGTTAATCAGATCGCAGCTGGGGAAGTTGTGGAAAGACCGCTATCAGTTGTCAAAGAGCTGATTGAAAATGCTTTGGATGCCTCTGCCCGCAAAGTCGAAATTATGATTGAAGGTGGAGGAACCTCATAGATTAAAGTTAAAGATGATGGTCATGGTATTTTGCCCTATGACCTGGAACTGGCTGTTTTACCTCATGCCACCAGCAAGATTTCTTCCATCGATGATCTGAATAGCCTTGAAACCCTGGGATTCAGAGGGGAAGCTCTGCCCAGCATCGCCTCTGTTTCCCGGCTGAGTATCATGTCCAGGCCCCCTCAAGAAATATCGGGATATGAGATCCGGATAGAGGGAGGTAATCTTCTTTCCAAGTCTGCGGTAGGTTGCCCTATAGGTACGGTGGTTACAGTCCAAGATCTCTTTTACAATACACCGGCCAGACTCAAATTTCTTCGCTCAGCCTCTACCGAATTTGGCTATATTTCCGATATGGTGAGCAAGCTAGCCTTGGCCAGACCAGACGTTGCTTTTTCTTTGCGTCACCCTCAGAATCTCGTTCTAAACACTCCAGGCCGAGGTGATCTTCGGGAAACCATTGCTACCATCCTGGGAAATGACACAGCCCGCAGACTCTTACCCTTAACGTTAGATGAAGACAATCTTCAGGTCTCCGGTTTTATCAGTCCGCCGGAACTTGTCAGATCATCTCCTAACAGCATCACCTTTATCCTCAATGGCAGGGTGATTCGCTCCCATCTCTTGAACCAAGCGTTAAAAGAGGGTTATTATACATTAATCCCTGCCGGAACATATCCCATGGGTGTCATCGCCCTGACTATGTCTCCAGCCGAATATGATGTCAATGTTCATCCTGCTAAGTTAGAAGTTAAATTCCATGCAGAGAAAGATTTATGTAATACAATTTCCAAGGTGGTGAGGGATACCTTGCTGGCATCCAAACCTATCAGGGGAATAACCTCACCGTTAATTAACGTTGCTGCCAGGGAAATCACTGATCATAAACCGACGAGCGGTCGCTCTTCTATGACTCGTTCAATGGATCATCCTACGGATCATTCTGAACAACTAAAATTCATATATAGACCTTTGCCGGATAAATATGCAAATAATAACACGAACAAACTGGGAAGTGAAAAATCTTATCTGTCTGAAATCAAGTTTCCAGCGATCTCACAACCTTCGGCTGACACCAAGGTGCAACCAAAAAAACTGGCTGAAAGTGATGGTAACCAAACGATTATTGCCGAACCTTCCGGTCAGAACTATTCTCAGACCCAGCCAGATAACAGGAGATTATTGTTTGAAGACTTAAGGCCCATCGGCCAATTGTTCTCCACTTATGTCCTTTGTACAGATGAAAATAGTCTCTATATCATCGACCAACATGCTGCCCATGAACGTATGCAATATGAAGAATTGCTGTTAAACATCAAACACAATCAGATCTCCAGCCAGTTACTGCTTATCTCGGAAACTGTTGACCTTACCATCCAGGAAGAACAGATCCTCCTGCAGAACCTTACAGAACTTCAAGAGATCGGTTTTATTATCGAGCACTTCGGTGAGCGGACCTACTTTTTAAGGGGTATTCCCATCTTAAATCATCTGGATAACCCGGGTAGAATTTTCAGAGACTTTCTGGATGAGATGGTCTCCAGTCCGTTTTCTCCTTCCAAGCATAAGCTCCTGGAAAGCTGGATATTCATGGTTGCTTGCCGCACTGCCATTAAAGGTAGTGATAGGTTATCCATCTCAGAGATGGAACAGTTGATACAGCAATTGGCAACAACGGCTAACCCCTTAACCTGTCCTCACGGCAGGCCGATCATTATCGAAATAAGCAAAAAGGAACTTGAAAAACGCTTTAGCCGATAAAAACAACTAAACGACCAAACCGGTAAGCATGATGGCACTGACTTTAGACCATATTGACCAGAACTGACTTATCGGCAGAGGATTTTGCCCACTGCCACACTCTACCGTGAACCCTGGTCTTTGCCAATGGTAAATGAACCAGTCCTTGTAACCGGCATCACTATCGACATATCGTACAGCACGGTAACCGCTGACCTTCTCTAATTGTTTAATAATAGTCTTAGACTCAGGGGGTTCTGCCTTCCTGTATCCCCAATAAATCTCTTCTCCCTGGGTGTGAAAAGCCATGACCAACCTAAAATCGTTCTCCTCGGTAAAACGGGCCATAGCCTGGGCCTCAGGTTCCGACAGGGGAGAAGGCCCGGGGTAATTGAGAGGTGCCGGACCATTGGTATCTCTTCGGTTATTTTCGTTCTCCCAAAAGGCCGGAAATTGATCATTGAGATCAACACCTCTTATATTAGCTTTCCAGTTACGAAAATTCGTAGATCCATGATTGGCCTGAAGAACACTTCTATAGAATGGATTCTCTGCTGAAAAACCATTCACTACCAAGTCCACACCATCAGGGTTAACCATGGGAACGATCCATAATGAAGTTTGACTGAAGACATTGGGAACATTGACACCACCAAGATTGCTAGCAGTACGCTTAGCTTTCAAATAACGTTCGATAAATACCATTAATAAGACTGTTGTGATCCATTCATTGGCATGGAATGATCCGTTATAATGGATCTGACGTGGCCCAGTTCCCAATCTTACAGCAGGTATAGACCGGCCTAAAACACTTTTGCCAATATTTACGACTTCTAGTTCAGGATAGATACTTTTTAGGGCTCCCAGATCTTCAATCATCTGACGGTGGGTGTATCCATCTTGTACCATTATAATATTCGTTTCATTCATATGTATCTTTCCTTTCTGAGGGTTTTCTTGAAAAGGTTTGAGTTATACTATTACTATCATATTCTAGGAAAAGGAAACATGATATCTGAGATGGAAAATAACCGTATCACATTAGCTTATAAGCTTTCCAATAAGGATCAGATTTTTAAGGTTAAAGAGTTGGAAGAAAAATACGGGCTGAACCTTTTTCCAGCAAAAAAGATAGAACCGGAAGAAACCCTTCCTTTACTAAGAATTACTAAGAATCAGCTAGTCTTAGAACAGGAAGGATATACTCTTTTTTTCCATCCCAGTATGGCTCTTCTGCGATTAGTCAACATTAAAAGGGGGTCTGGAGATCGTTTCCTGGAAGCGACCAGGATCTCAGAGGGTGATACTGTACTTGATGCTACTATGGGGTTAGCTACTGATACTCTTATTGCGTCCTGGGCTGTAGGCGAAAAGGGAAAGGTGATCGCTTTGGAAACCTCACCCCTTATCCACTTGCTGGTCGATGATGGATTGAAGAGACTGGATAGTATCCGACCTGCAGGTATTACCAATCAGGAGAAAGAAGAAGCCTGGACGATCTTAACCCAAGCTTCTGCCCGGATAGAAACAATCCGGACTCATCATACATCTTATCTGCGTGAGATGCCGGACTTCTCCATTGATATTATTTACTTTGATCCTATGTTTCGAGAAACGGTTGAAAAATCAGCTGCCATCAAACCACTTAAGAATTGGTCTAGCCCGGAACCTTTAAGTGTAGATACCATTAAACAAGCGAAAAGAGTGGCCAGAAAACGAATCATACTCAAAGAGAGACGAGAAAGTGGAGAGTTTGAAAGACTCGGGTTTGAACTTGCTCCAGGCAGTAAGTATAATCCGATCCGTTTCGGACTTATTGAGCTTGCGCAGAACAGGGAGGCGATAACTTGCACCCCCTAATAATAATTATTGGTCCTACTGCGGTTGGGAAAAGTGCTTTGGGTGTAGAACTAGCTTTAAAACTAGATGGCGAAATCATTTCCGGTGATTCCGTACAATGTTATCGCAAACTCGATATCGGTTCAGCTAAACCTACTGCTGCAGAGAAAAAAGGGGTTGTCCATTATCTGATAGATTTTCTGGATCCTGCGGATACCTTTACAGTGGCTCGCTTTCAGACATTAACTACGGAATTGATCGAGTTGATCCGATCAAAAGGAAAGGTTCCGATCGTGGTAGGAGGAACTGGCCTTTATATTCGTTCCATACTTGATGACTATACCTTTCCTGAAGAAGGTTCAACTGCTTTAAAAAACAAGTGGCTGGATTATGTAAAGTTATATGGTAATGACCAACTTCACAGGTGTTTGGCTCAGTGTGACCCGATCTCAGCCCAAAAACTTCATCCTAATGACATCGCTCGGATCATTCGGGCGTTAGAGGTATTTGAACTTACCGGAAAACCCTTATCTGAACAAAGAAAATATAATGAAAAGGTATACTTCGCTCTTGATCAATCTATAATTTATATAGGACTTACTGCACCTCGAGCTATGATATATGAACGGATCAATCAACGATGTGATACCATGATAAAAAGCGGTATGATTGATGAGGTTCTGAGCCTTTTAAAAGAGGGGTATTCGCCTCGTATAAAAGCACTGCAGAGTATTGGCTATCGGCATGTCATTTACTACCTTAGAGGGATTGTCGCTTTCGATGAAATGATGCGATTATTCAAAAGAGACACCCGCCATTTTGCTAAAAGACAACTCACCTGGTTTCGCCGCGATCCGCGTATCCGATGGTTCGACATCACAGAGTCTGATTTAACCCAGATTGTAAATGATGTTGAACGCACTTGCAGAGAATTTCAAACTCGTGTACAATTATAAATAACATTTAAATAATGGTGATGGAGGTAAATAAATGAATAAATCACCTATAAATCTGCAGGATCTCTTCTTGAACCAAATTCGTAAGGAAAATATTCCGGTTACAATCTACTTAATCAATGGATTTCAGCTTAAAGGATTAGTAAAGGGCTTCGATAACTTTACTGTTATTTTGGAGTTTGAAGGTAAACAACAGATGGTTTATAAACATGCAATTTCAACTATAATGCCACTAAGGCAAGTGAATTTAAATACGGCGGCTGTTGATTCAGCCGAATAATTCTGAGGTCTGCTTGATCACTCAAGCGAGCAGTTTCTTGGTTATCACTTAATCAATATTAAGAATTCCTGCACTTAAACTGGTCACGGTTATACTTAACCGCAGACCAGTTTTTTACTTCTCGGGGTGGTCACCTTTTGCTTCATTAAGCGTATAGTATTAAATAACGGGAGGTGATTATTTCATGTCCGTCAAAATAACATTTCGAAACCATTTACCTCCATTGATTAAAAGAACATTGCCAACTACTGAAGATGACCAGTCCAAGGATGTATCAAAGCCACTACCAAAAACCAAAGGAAAAACCTTACATAATCAGGAAAGCGATAGAGAGACCGTTGAAGATATCCTGAAAGAACTTCATGATATGATCGGATTGGGAAAGGTTAAAAAATTTGTGCACGAATTACAGGCCTTTGTAGAAATCCAAAAAAAACGCCAAACAGAAAAGCTCGTAACGGAGCCTTTGGTTCTTCATATGGTTTTTAGTGGAAATCCTGGATCTGGTAAAACCACGGTAGCCAGGATCATTGGCAGGCTGTTCAAGGAATTAGGTGTTTTACAGAAAGGACATATTATTGAATGTGAACGAGCTGACCTAGTGGGTGAATACATCGGACATACGGCAAACAAAACAAGGGAGATGGTAAAAAAAGCTTTAGGAGGTGTTTTGTTTATCGATGAGGCTTATTCCCTTGCCAGGGGAGGAGATAAGGACTTCGGTAAAGAGGCTATTGATGCTCTGGTTAAATCCATGGAGGACCATCGGGACAATCTTATCCTGATCTTAGCAGGATATAAGATTGAAATGGATACATTTATCCAGACCAATCCAGGCTTAAGGTCTCGTTTCCCCATACATATTCATTTTCCGGATTACTCCATTGACGAGTTAGTTCATATTGGTGAACTGATGATGAGTAAGAGACAATATGAGTTTTCACCTGAGGCAAAACTGGCCTTCCGCAAGATGCTCCAGAATATGAATTTCATCCATCCTTATTCCGGCAATGCCAGGATGGTCAGGAATATCGTGGAAAAGACAATCCGCAAACAAGCCGTAAGATTATACACCAAAACAAATCTGACCAGGGAAGAATTGATCTTAATCAAAGAGATCGATCTATGTAATGATGATGTCTAACATCATTGGGAGTTTGTCCGTTTGTGCGATTATTGATTCACGATGAAGTTATTCACTGTGGTTTGAAACAGAGACTAAGGGGTTTAAGTTGAAAAATATCTGATGTGGTTGTACTATTAATCTGTTCTCAGTCATGTTAAATGGACGGTTACATGTTATATTAGAGAATAAGCTTAAATTATCGGAGGATTTACCATTGTCATATTCAAACTTACCAACAGAAATAGCGGTGGCTGTAGCCTATGCTGAAGAAGTACTGGAAAAGGAGAACCAAAGATTAAAACCGATCACCGAGAAGAATCACCATAAAGTACTGAAAGCTTTTCAAGAAGCCCAGGTTTCAGGCTATAATCTATGTGGTACGACGGGTTATGGCTTAGGTGATTCAGGAAGAAATAAACTGGATGAAGTCGTTGCCACCATTATGGGTACCGAGAAAGCGCTTATCCGTCATCAGTTCGTTTCAGGAACCCATGCCATCGCTTCCGCGCTTTTTGGACTTCTGCGGCCAGGAGACCATTTTATCTCTGTAACAGGAATTCCCTATGATACTTTGCAACAGGTTATTGGTTTAAAGAATAAGGTTTCAGGCTCTTTGGCCGATTTCGGTGTAACCAGCGATATTCTACCCTTAGATAGTCATAATCAGATACAATATCAACAGCTTAATGAGCTGGTCAAGCCAAACACTAAATTATTTATCCTCCAAAGGTCTAAAGGGTATGAATGGCGTAATTCTCTTTCCATTGCTGAGATACGCAAATTTGTTAATTATGCTAAAAAGACATACCCTGACATTGATATCTTCGTAGATAATTGTTATGGAGAACTGGTAGAAGAATTAGAACCAGGTCATGTCGGTGTGGATCTCCTGGCTGGTTCCCTTATTAAGAACTTAGGTGGAACACTGGCTCCTACAGGTGGGTATATTGCCGGTAGAGAAGACTTGGTGGAAAAAGCTGCTGCCCGCTTTTCTGCACCGGGTATCAGTATGGAAGTGGGGGCTACCCTAGATCAACTCCGCCTCCTCTATCAGGGATTATTTTTTAGTCCATTAACTGTAAACGAAGCGTTAAAAGCTGCTGTTTTTGCATCCGCTTTCTGGCAGAAGCTAGGTTTTGAGGTTCACCCCGAACCCCAGGACCACCGAACAGATATCATCCAGGCGGTTAAACTGGTGACTAAAGAAAAAATGATCGCCTTCTGTCAGGGATTACAAAAAGGTTCGCCTATCGATTCCCATGTACTGCCACTGCCTTCGGAAATGCCCGGTTATGAGGATGAAGTCATTATGGCCGGAGGAACCTTTATTCAAGGGGCAACCAGTGAATTCTCCGCTGACGGCCCTCTGAGAGAGCCCTATGCGGTATATATGCAAGGTGCTATCTCCCATATTTATGTCAAAAATGCTAATATCGCTGCTGCCCTTAAGCTGAAGGCAAACAATTTGCTTTAAGGACAATAGTGTAAAGGTGTGAGTGGTGCTGAAAACGAAAATTAAAGACACAGCCAAACTGATTGTAGAAATTATTGAGATTTTGATCATAATCTTTGCTCTCTCCTGGTTTATGAAGATGTATGTTGTTGGCTTTTCTTCTGTAGATGGTAATGGCATGTTGCCGACACTTGGGAACAATGACCAGATTTTCGTCCTCAAATTCATCGATGATCCTGACAGTTTGCAAAGAGGGGACATTGTAGTTCTGAAAGACATTAACAGTAATCAACGTGTTAAACGTCTGATCGGAAGGCCAAAAGATGAAATCGAGATTCGCAATGGTTTTACTTATGTCAATGGGAAACCACTCTATGAGCCATATGCTCTTACACCTCTAACCCTTAAAATGGAACCTCTTATTATCCCTCAGAATCAAGTCTTTGTCCTGAATGACAACAGGTCAGAAGCAAATGACTCGAGGGAATTGGGAAGTATTCCAATTGACAATCTTGAAGGGAAAGCCATATTCTGTTATTGGCCTTGGTCTAGAATAAAAGGCCTATGAATCGATATACATAAGTCACGCTGAGAAAGGAGATAGAATAATGGAAAAGAAAACAAAAGTACTTGTTATCTTTGGAGGTCAGTCGGGCGAACATGAAGTGTCCATCATTTCAGCTCAATCTGTGATAAAAGCATTTAACATAGAGAAATACGACATAGAAACCATCGGAATAACTAAAGAAGGGTTATGGTTCTGGGGTGTCATGCCTCAGGAATGGAAAGAGGCGACGGGGAGAATACTGAAGCATTATAAACAAATCGCCCTTGTACTTAATCCGCAGGAACCCCGATTCATGGCCTTAGACGGAAGCGAACTGCCTGGAAACGGCCAATGTGATATCATTTTCCCGGTCATGCATGGACCCAAAGGGGAAGATGGCACCATCCAGGGTCTATTTGAGATGGCTGGAATACCTTATGTAGGTTCAGGCGTCCTGGGCGGATCGCTGGGGATGGATAAAGACAGGATGAAGGCGGTCTTTAAAGATGCAGGGCTTCCGATTGTCCCACATCTCACCATCCTCAGGAGACAGTTTGCCCAAGACCCCAATCCATTCATCGACCGGGTCTGCGAGGAGATAGGCTTCCCTTGTTTTATTAAACCTGCTAACCTCGGGTCAAGTGTAGGTATATCCAAAGCGGAGAATATCGAACAATTGGTGGAGGCGATTGAATATGCCTCCGGGTATGACCGCAAGATCGTCGTAGAACAAGGTGTAAAGGCCAGAGAGATCGAGCTGAGTGTCCTGGGCAATGATAACGCCAAAGTATCCATTGCAGGAGAAATTGTACCAAGCAAAGATTTCTATAATTATGAGGCTAAGTATATTGATACAGGCTCCAAACTCATTATTCCGGCAGAATTGAACCCCAACACCATCCGGAAACTTCAGGACTATGCAGCCAGAGCCTTTCATGCAGTCAGTGCCTTGGGTCTGGGCAGGGTAGACTTCTTTGTCACGGAAGATGATCAGATCTACGTCAATGAAATCAATACTCTTCCAGGCTTCACCCAGATTTCGATGTATCCAAAACTTTGGGAAGCAAGTGGCTTAGCCTATAGCAATCTCTTAGATAAATTGATTGAACTTGGCTTCGAAAAATTCTGGGACGATAATGGAAGAGATCAATAAAAAGATGGATTTCAAAAAAAAGGCTCTGTTATCCACGTAACAAGACGGGAGAATAGAGCCTTTTTTTAATCATCAATGTGTTTATTGCCTGTATTATTTTACAGGAGTTATGCAGTTCCAGGATAATAATTCCAGCTCCATAACCCAAACTTAAAAGATTGAGGCCAAAACTTACGAATTAGTCT
>CAYZDF010000068.1:0-12999 GCA_964477085.1 uncultured Gracilibacteraceae bacterium
AAGTATCTATAAGATATTTAAAAATATAAGTTTTCCAAGTGGGAAAGTTGAGTTAATAATCAATATCAAATTAGGAATGGCAGCTTCCTTCATTCTGGTGTTCGTGGCAGACAGAACCTGATGAACATAGATTTCCTTGAATATATTGCTGAACCGCTTCATCACCGTCACCCTGTATTCCTACATATACAGTGATGTTATTATCCCTAAAAAGCTGTTGGGCTGCTTCTCCCATCCCACCAGCTATAATCACGTTAATTCCTTGTTCCGCAAGGTATACTGGCAAAAAGCCTGGGCGATGCCCTGGATTGGGTAAAAACTTCTTACCCAGAGGCCTGTTGTCCTCAATGGAATAAACCTGAAAACCTTGGCAATGTCCAAAGTGTTGGCTAACATTCTTTCCTTCTATTGCAACTGCAATCATCATAGAAAATAACCTCCTATCACTATCACTTTAGATTAGGGCATACTCCTCTACCTACCTCTATTTGCCCCCAGTTAAAACTTATTGATTTTATTATTCTCTAATCTGACTAGTCCTTAAATGGCCAGTTCCCCTTTCATATTTTCCCACATTTCTCTGATCGCTTTATTGGCGACACTTTCTTCATAATAAATAATGGGCTTAAGTTCATTGATTGAAGAGAGAACAGTCTCATCATAAGGGATCAGTCCGACACATTTTAGTTCATTTGCACGGCAGTACTCCTGAATACCCTCTGTAATAGATTCGTTAATATCTGCCTTATTGATGCAAACAAAGATTTTTATTCCAAACTGTTTACACAGTTGTACAACGCGTTTGAGGTCTTCTACACCGGACTGGGTGGGCTCTGTTACGATCAGTACAGCATCAGCTGCTGTCACTGATGAAATGACTGGACACCCTATCCCAGGTGAACCATCATTGACGGTAATTCCTTCTGTCGGGTATCCTTGTGCTTTTTTTCGGAGGACAGTAATCAGCTTCCCGGAACCTTCGCAGCCAACTTCCATTTTGGAATGGATCAATAAGCCATTCTCGAGCTCCTCGATCATAATATCTGCGGTTTTCTCATCCACCAGTTTGATGGCTTTTTGAGGACAAATCAAGGTGCAGGCACCACAGCCTTCACAACGTAACGAGAGTACGTGTCCGTCTTTGATGGCTTCGAATTGACACACCGTTTGACATAGTCCACATCCATCACATAATATGCTATCGACAATAGCCGTCTTGCCTCCGGAAAAATCTTCCTTGAGCATTTCCTTGCTTTGCTCATTTTCATAATAAAGGTACATATTAGGTGCATCCACATCACAATCAACCTTGGTGGTGTTCTTTTTAAGTTCAGAGATGGCCACAGCAATAGTTGTTTTGCCTGTACCTCCCTTTCCACTGATAACTGTTAGCTGCATGAGAACACCTCCCTGATACTATTAGCGATTTCCAAGAAAGCTTCATGGTAAATAGGAATTTCATGAAGCATCTTCCCTTTGGCATATGTTTCTGCCGCTTGTCTATGGTGCGGGATATAACCAAGAATAGTGATGCCCTGCTTCCTTAAATCCTCAATCAGAAAATCTCCTTCTTTACTCCATTTATTGACGACGATCCCGAACGGAATCTCAAAATGACGGATGAGTTCGATAGCCATTTTTAGGTCATGTAAACCAAATGCCGAAGGCTCTGTTACGAGAATGGCACCTTGAGCAAAGTGCAAAGTATTGACCGCATTACAGGAAGTCCCGGGAGAAGAATCCAGAAGATTGATGCCCGAGGGAGTATTTTGCAAGAGTTGTCGAATAACCGGTACTGCCATGGGTTCTCCGATATTGAGCACCCCTCTTTTACACTCGACATTATTTGATCTTCCCTCTTCAATAACCCCGATCTTTCTTTCCTCAAAGGATATAGCCTTATTAGTACAGACTAAACCGCAGGCCTTACAGCTATGGCACATCTTTTCAAAGACTAATATTTCTTTCTTTGTATTAAATAAAGCATTGAACTGACAAACATTAACACATTGACCGCAAAGATTACACTTGTCCTTGTTAATTACTGGATTGAGTACCGAGACACTCTCTGAGGTGATTTCCGATGGTTTAAGAAAAATAAAACCATTCGGCTCTTCGACATCACAGTCAATGTAATTAGCCGGCAATATCCCTGCAAGATTGACTGCAACTGTCGTTTTACCTGTACCCCCTTTTCCGCTTAATACTGCGATGTTCATAATGACACCTCACTTCCCAGGATTCATCCCTGCGTGAGATGGTCCTGCCTCATTAACCTCTGTTAATTTACTCTGGTTAAAATCATCTAGAGTGCTTTGACATGAACCTGCTTTACACTGGTATACTTTGATACCGGAAGATTTCATCAGATTATAAGCGTTGGGGCCCATGTTACCCGTCAGTACCACTTCCACTTGTTCATCAATAATTTGCTGAGAGGCAGCGATTCCGGCACCGCCACCTGACAGCACACCTTTGTTTTCTACAGCTTTCAGCAGTCCCTGTTCAGTATCATAGATCAGAAAATAACTACATCTTCCAAAGCGTGGATCGTGATCATCACTAAGCTTCTGACCTGTACTGGTAATTGCTAATTTCATATAATAACCTCCTAATCAATAATCTTCTTAACGTATTCAACCTTATATCTTTGAAATAATTTTTTCTGCAGCTTCTTTCATGTTTTTAAGAACATGGGGGTGATCCCAGAGCTTATCACCGGCAAGTGCTGCAATTTCCCTGCACATCGGCAATTGCGTAATGAGTTCAATCTCCATTCTAGCCAAGAATTCTTCCAGACTGTCATCTTCGAAGATCCTGATCTTTTCCTGACAGGAAGAACAGGTGATATAGCTCATGTTTTCTATCAATCCAAGGACGGGTATATTCATGGTCCTAGCCATATTGATCGATTTGGCCACAATCATAGAGACCATATCTTGGGGCGTCGTCACCATCACCATCCCATTGATAGGAATCGACTGCATAACGGTAAGCGCTACATCCCCCGTCCCTGGTGGCATATCAATAATCAGATAATCCAGATCACCCCAAAAGACATCTTTCCAGAATTGTTTTACCATATTGGAAATAAGTGGTCCTCTCCAAATAACGGGCTGCTCTTCATCTTTGGTTAATAAATTGAGAGACATAACACTGATTCCATCTTCCGATGCTACCGGCAATAGGCCCAACTCGGTGCTCTCAACTTTTTTGTCCTTGACCTTTAATAACCGGGGTATACTTGGACCTGTGATATCTGCATCAAGAATACCTACTTTAAATGTTTTTTTCCTCAGTGTCTTAGCCAGTAAAGCTGAAATCGTTGATTTTCCTACCCCTCCTTTGCCACTCATTACTGCAATCACTCTGCCAACCTCATTAAAAGGATTGTTTTCTATCATACAATTCTCTTTGGATTGACAATTGTTTTTGGTTGGACAAGCCTCACAGTTTGCCATTTTTTAAGCCCCCTCTTAAATAGCATATGCTATTTACTATTATATTCACTTCTTCGTTTTTGTCAAATGCCAAAAACAAGGATGCAAAAAAGCAACCTGTTATCTTCAGGTTGCTTTCTAAACGTAATCTATTATAGTCGTGAACTTATCCTGATCGTCGATTATATCTTATTTCATCTTCAGCCTTACAAGTGCAGCACACTCTAGCGTACGATTTGATCTCTTGAAGTTCAATGTAGGGTGTAAGAGAGTGATCTTTTACCAGTTCTTCTTTCATCAGATCGGTACTCAGGTATTTTTTATTATCATCAGGAAAGACGGTTACTACTGTGGATTTACTCCCTAACATTTCTTGAGCAAGAATCGCTCCGAGCAGGTTAGCTCCTGAAGATATACCAACTCCCAATCCGAGTGTCCGTGATAGTTTCTGGGCCATAATGATGGCATCCCCATCATCAACACTGATGATCTCATCGAGCTCTTCGAACTTAATGATCGGCGGAATAAATTCATCAGATATTCCTTGGATACGGTGGCTGCTTACCTTATACCCTGTAGACATCGTAGGGGAATTGGATGGTTCAAGAGGGTGTATCCTCAACTTCGGATTCATTTTCTTCAGAAATCGTCCGATACCCATAACTGTACCGCCTGTTCCAACCCCAGCTACGAAGGCATCAGGTTTGAGGTTGATACTATCCAACTGCCACCATATCTCGGGACCAGTACTTAAGTAATGAGCTTCACAATTATCCTGATTAGAAAATTGTTTTGGTAAAAAAGCATCTTTATCTTGAAGAGCTACTTCTTCTGTTTTTTGAATGCTACCTAAGAAACCCCCTTCTTCTTGACTGACCAAACGTATTCTTGCACCAAAACTCTGTATGAGCTTCTTCCTCTCTTCACTCATCCAATCGGGCATGAAAATTTCAACCTGATGACCCAGATTGGTACCAATCGCTGCAAACGAAATACCTGTATTTCCACTCGTAGCCTCAATGATCCTTCCTTCCGGGGATAATTTCTTCTGACTATAGGCTTTGCGCAAAATATGTAAAGCCATTCTATCTTTAATGCTGCCACTAAAATTATAGTATTCGGCCTTGGCATAAATCTTTCTGACCTTATTTTTATAGGAAAATGTAATCTCTAATAGGGGAGTGTTTCCAATCAGATTAGAGAGATTATCGAGTTTTTTAAAGATATTCTGCATATGCATCGGTCCTTCCCACTCTGTAGACGTCACACATCTCATTTCCACACCTTATTATATCTGAAAAGTGATTAAAATGTGTAAATAAAGAAAGCTTTTTATATACCTATGTGTTTTAACCTTACTGGCCTGGCATCTGTCATCCATCATCCATTTAACACATCCCTTAATCAATTAACTTCAAACTTAAACAGATTGTATCCCTCTTTGCTTCCTGATTCAATACTCTTTTATATTTTTATCTGAAATAATATGTTGTTTTTATGATTAGCTCTTCCCAGCAAGTTCCAAAATATTATCAATATTGGTTAACCTTTTTCCTGTAAAAACCATTTGACACACCGTATCTTAGCGAATATAATTCAAATATATCTATTTTTTTGTATTCTCTGCGAATACAAATGTCCTCAATTGAAGAACGTTCACATGACTGGCGGAAGTGGATTAACCACAGGGAGTGTGAATGAACCATAGCAGCCGACCGCCTGGGCAGTATTTTGCATTACTACCTGGGCTTTTTAACGCCCAGAAACAGGAGGTTGAAGAAGAATATGTTAAATGAATGGCAAGGCTTTTTGGGCGAAAAATGGATGAAAACGATAGACATTAGGGATTTTATTCTCAGTAATTATCAGCCTTATGACGCAGATGTTTCGTTTCTCTGTGGACCGAGTACCAAAACCTCAAAACTCTGGAACAGATGTTTAGAACTTATGCAGGAAGAATATAACCAGGGCGGTGTACTTGATATTGATACAGACCGTGTTGCTAAGATCACCTCTCATGGCCCTGGCTACATTGATAAAGAGAATGAAGTTATTCTGGGCATTCAAACCGATGAACCCTTGAAAAGAGGGCTCAATCTCTACGGCGGATACAGAATCTCCAAAGAAGCTTGTCAGGCTTATGGTAAGGATATTCACCCTGACCTTGAAGCATTTTTTATCGAGCATCGTAAAACTCATAATGATGGGGTTTTCAGCGTTTATCCTGAGGAAATCAAGAAACTGAGAAAATATAAACTCCTGACAGGACTTCCGGATGGCTATGGTCGCGGCAGAATCATCGGTGATTATAGACGAGTTGCACTTTACGGTGTAGACTTTCTCATCGATCAGAAGAGGCAGGATCTGGACAATATCTCCTTGGAAATGAGCGAAGATAATATCAGACTGCGTGAAGAAGTCTCAGAACAAATTAAGGCCTTAAAAGATCTAAAGGCCATGGCTAAATCCTATGGTTTTGATATCTCCCGACCTGCAGCCAACGCCAAGGAAGCTGTCCAGTGGCTCTACCTGGCTTATTTGGCCGTTGTTAAAGAGCAGAATGGTGCAGCAATGAGCATTGGCCGCAACACAGCCTTCCTGGATATCTTTATTCAGCGGGATTTACAGAACGAAGTGATCACCGAAAGTGAAGCACAAGAATTGATCGATCAGTTCATCATTAAGCTGCGAATGGCCAGAGAGCTTCGCACCCCTGAATACAATCAGCTTTTTGCGGGGGATCCGCTTTGGATTACCGAAGTTCTTGGCGGTACTGCACTGGATGGACAGCATATGGTAACAAAAACTGCTTTCAGATATCTAAACAGTCTGAACAATCTGGGTACAGCCCCGGAGCCAAATATCACTATCATCTGGTCAGAGAAACTGCCAGATAACTTTAAATCTTTTTGTTCTGAACTAGCTATCAAGACCAGTGCGATTCAGTTTGAAAACGATGATCTCTTAAAAGACTATTATGGGGATGATTATGGAATCGCCTGCTGTGTCTCTCCGATGCGTTTGGGTAAAGAAATGCAATTTTTTGGTGCCAGATGTAATATAGCTAAACTTCTTCTCGTTGCTCTTAACGGAGGGAAAGATGAACTGACTGGTGTTCAGATCCTCCCTGAAATTGAGGTCTACCCAGATAAAGTACTGGATTTTGAAGAGGTCTTTACCCGTTTTAAATTCTACCTCGATATTCTCAGCAAGTATTACGTCAATGCCTTGAACATCATTCACTATATGCACGACAAATACGATTATGAAAGAATGGAAATGTCCTTACACGATACGCATGTTGTCCGCACAATGGCGTTTGGTATCGCTGGTCTTTCCGTTCTCGTGGATTCCCTGAGTGCTATCAAACATGCCAAGGTTACTCCCATTTTCCGAGATGGACTTATCGTTGATTTTAAAATCGATGGAACCTACCCTTCCTATGGCAATGACTTGGATGAAGCAGATGGTATCACCAAAGACATTACCAAACTGACCATCGGCAGCTTGCAAAAGTATAAAACCTACCGTGATGCCATCCATACCCTGTCTGTGTTAACTATTACTTCCAATGTTGTCTATGGGAAGCATACTGGCAACACACCGGATGGCAGAAGATCTGGTACCCCCTTTGCTCCTGGAGCTAACCCCGTTAACGGTCGTGATATCTCAGGTGTTATCGCTTCGATGAACTCCGTATGCAAGATTCCTTACGATTATTGCCGAGATGGGATATCTTACACCGTTACCTTAACCCCAGGATTATTGGGAAAAGAAGAAAACGCAAGGGTAGTTGTCCTCAAGGATCTCTTGGATGGTTTCTTCCAGTCTGGTGGTTATCATCTCAATGTGAACGTCTTAAGACGGGAGGACCTGATTAAAGCGATGGATAATCCTACTCAATACCCGAATCTCACGGTACGCGTCTCCGGTTATGCTGTAAGGTTTAATTCCTTAACCAGAGAACAACAGCTCGATGTTATAAGCAGAACATTTCACTCTACTCTTTAGGGAGGTGGTTAATCATGAAAGGATATTTACATTCGATCGAGTCCTTTTCAGCTCTTGACGGGCCGGGTATCCGTAGTGTTGTCTTCCTCCAAGGTTGCCCACTGCGATGTGTGTACTGTCATAATCCTGAGAGCTGGAAGCTGGAAGATGGAACCCTCACAGACAGCTCAGAAATCATCGAACGTGTCAGCAAAAACCTGAAATACATCGGGCGAAACGGCGGTGTTACCATTTCCGGGGGAGAGCCAACTTACCAAATCGACTTTCTACGAGATATCCTTAAGGGTTTTAAAGCCATAGGACTTCATACAGCAGTGGATACATCGGGCTATGTCAGAATTGAAGATGTTAACACGATTATGGATGATACCGATCTTTTCATTGTTGATATCAAGCATATGGATCCAACTGTTTGCACAACGATCACAGGGAAAACGAATTACAAAGCTTTTGATCTGCTCGAACATCTTCAGACTGCCAAAAAAGAGACCTGGATAAGGAGTGTCCTTCTTCCAGGCTTGACTGATCAAGAAGATTATATTAAGAACATCTGCAGCTACGTCAAATCCTTGGAAAATGTCACACGCTTTGAACTATTGCCTTGTCACAATCTTGCCGACAACAAATATAAGAACCTGGGAATACCGAATAAGAATCCGTATTTAGCCAAATATGATTATAAAACGCTTCATATGATTCATAATCGATACAATGAGTATTTTGGTGAAAGGGTTATTATCTAGTCCTAGGCAAGAGTAAATGGATAGTTTTATTTACTATCTAACAAAAAAATAACCAAAGCACAATAACAATAGCCAAAAGATAATAATAGTATCAAAAAGGAGCACTAGTGCTCCTCTTTTTGTTAGATGAACGAGAGTTCTCCGGCCAAGTAGTCTCAAGCTGTATAGAAAATGATTTTTATTTTGATACTGGATGATGTGAAACAGCATTTTTACCGATTCTTTTTGATTTATAGAGTCCTGAATCCGCCATCTCAATCAGTTTTTTCACTGTATCACCATCTTCAGGGAAAGCCGCTACCCCAATTGATACAGAAACCTCAGACTCAGAGCTAACCCTTTTACGAAACCGTTCGGCTACAAACATGGCATCTGAAAGCGTCGTTCCCGGAAGCACAATAATAAACTCATCTCCCCCATAACGACCAAGCATATCAAACCCCCGAAGATTTCCTTTCGCTAAAGCTGCGATTTTCTTTAGAATCATATCCCCTACGACATGACCTTGGCTATCATTGATTCCCTTAAAGTTATCCACATCAAAAAGCATGATAGTAAAAGGCTCTTTACTGGGATCATTAACCATCTCCTGAATAATGCTCATGATCCCTTTCTTATTATAGGCATCTACCAGAGGATCACGCTGAACCATATTAAGTAAATGTTCATTATGTCTTTCAACCTCTACCAACCTTTTTTTAACATCATAAATAACTTTTTTGTTCATATCAGCAAGCTTTGCTTCGGCCTTCTTCATTCTTGCTATTAATGGATCGCGATGTTTCTTAAGGATATAGCTAAATAATAACAAGTAAGCCCCAAACTCTCCTGCCACCACTAAAAACAATGGATATTTTGGGAACGCATAATATGTAGCTTGAAAGAGGCCAAGAATCAGTATCCCCCAGGTTAAAGAAATGTCTCTTTCTTTTATTTTTACTCGTAAGACATAAATCATGAAAGCAATTATAAGGATTAAAATGGCACTTAATAAAAATGGAGAATAAGAAAAAGCCTCTTGAAAAGGCACCTTCATAATCAAAACGATAGCGAATACCGGAAGGCAAAAGATCAGAATACGTCCAATATCATATAATTGTCTGCTCCATGAAATAATCGCAAACAAAAAGGCAATTAAGGAAAAGAGATTAAGATGAGTCATGAGCATTTTGCGTATGAATGGCTCTGGATAATACATACATAATAACCCTAAAACAAAAGGCGCAAGAAAACTCAACCCGAACAGTTTGGAAAAGGACTTATCCGTTTTGTAGATTAACACACACACAAGTGTCAAAATTGAGAAACACAGTACAATCTGCAAAATTGTCAGCTCAGTAATCAAAAAAGAAATCACAACGTTTCAACCTCATCCATATTTTTTATCCCATATTATGTTCCTGCCTTGCCGTAAGTAAACACATCTTTGATGTTACACCAATGATTATTCAGTCTTATTATTTTCGACACGAATCGCAAAAACCCTGTAAATTATTCCGGAGGAATTTTAGATTATTCGGTGAGAATTAAAGTTGAAATAACTCACTAAAACTCCATCATCGATAAGTATATAGTAAAGCTTTCTTAGTATGCTTCGCCAAGGTTGTGATCTAATATTTGCTAAAGAAAAAGAACGTCCATGTTAGTGAGTAAGTTGTTGAACCATTAAACAAGTTACAGCTTTCAAAGAATTTTATTTTGAGGTAAAATATAATTGTTAAAAATGAATTAAATTTTAGAATATAAAGGAGCAGTATAACGTGTTTTCAGAAAAAATCGTCGGTAATTTGCAAAGGTCTTCCTGGATACGGGCCATGTTTGAAGAGGGTGCCAATCTCGCTAAAATTCATGGAGCAGATAAGGTTTATGACTTCAGCCTAGGGAACCCGTACGCCGAACCCCCACAAGAAGTGATTGAATCCTTAAAGAAATATGTTTCAGGCGAAATCAAAGGAGTACACCGCTACATGAGCAATGCCGGGTTCCCTGAAGTAAGAGCTAAGATAGCTGACTCCCTGCAGAAAGAAAGCGGTGAGGAACTCTCAGAAGATAATATCGTCATGACTGTAGGTGCTGCCGGAGGACTGAACGTTCTCTTTAAAGCCCTTCTAAATCCAGGGGAAGAAGTTATTATTTTCGCACCTTATTTTATTGAGTATAACTTCTATGTCGATAACCATGGGGGTAACGTTGTGATCGTTCCTCCTGACACAACAACTTTTGAACCCGATCTTAATGCCTTAAAAAGCTTGATCAGTGCCAAGACTAAGGCCATTATTATCAATACGCCGAATAATCCAACGGGTGTTGTCTATAGTGAGGAGATTCTAAATGGTATCTCCGACATCGTTACGAGAAAAGAGCAGGAATACGGAACTTCAATCTATGTGATCTCCGACCAACCTTACGCAGAAATCATCTTTGACGATGTTAAAATGCCCAGTTTGTTATCGATCTTTAAAAACGGCATCATTGTTAATTCCTTCAGCAAATCCTTGGGCTTAGCTGGTGAAAGAATTGGCTATATAGCAGTAAGCAGCAGGATCAAAGATGTCGACATACTGATCAACGCTTTAGGCTTCTGTAATCGGACACTTGGTTTTGTTAATGCGCCCGGTTTATTCCAAAAAGTCGTGGGCGATGCCCTGGAAGCTAAGGTTGATATCCAGGACTATTGGCAAAAGCGTGACTTTTTCTACCATAACCTTACCCGCATTGGTTTTGAATGCGTTAAGCCGCAGGGCGCATTTTACCTATTTCCCAAAGCATTAATTGAAGATGATCAGGAATTTGTGAAAAGGGCAGTAAAGTATAACCTCTTACTTGTACCTGGAAGAGGTTTCTCTTGTCCAGGTTACTTCAGGATCTCTTATTGTGTCAGTATGGATACCATTGTTAACTCCATCCCCGCTTTTGAAAAGCTTGCTGAGGAATTTAGGTAAGATTTTATATCCCAGCCACCAGTCATTCATCTCAAACATGCCTATAATAAATTCACAAAAGGGACGTATACCGTCCCTTTTCTGTTATTTCTGATACTACCCGGTTCTAATATTACATTGTCAAAACAATTTACCTCTAAAGAGAATTGCTTTAACTGATTTGACCGGACTTAATTTTCTCAATGAGCTCCATCATCTTTTCCTTAATGGTATCTCTTGTCTTTCTAAAATCCCCAATGGGTTTACCCACCGGATCTTCCAGGCCCCAGTCTTCCATATATTTATTCGGTATAAATGGACACTGGACACCGCAGCCCATTGTGATCAGGATATCAATCTTATCGGGAATATCTCCTAAGAGTTTAGGGTAATGAGGTTTTAGATCAATCCCTTCTTCTTCCATAACTAAGACTGCATTAGGATTGACCTGATCAGTAGGATGGGTGCCTGCACTATGTGCTTCCAGAATCTCTGAACCGAGGTGTTTGGCATAGCCTTCTGCCATTTGGCTGCGACAAGAATTTCCTGTACAGACAAATGCGACGCGGTATTTCATAATTACTCCTCCTTAAGTGAATGTGGATATGGGAAATCCGTTTTCGTCAAAGTACTTAACCCTGAATCTCAAAGCTGTGTTCACAAGGGCAATCATGACCGGCACTTCGATGAGTGGTCCGATTACCGCTGCGAAAGCCTGCCCTGATCCAATCCCGAATACGGCAACAGCGACCGCAAGCTCAAAATTATTACTCGCTGCCGTAAAAGCCAGGGTTGTGGTATGCTCATACTTAAATCCGCCATACCAGGACATAAAAAAGCTGATAAAGAACATAAGCCCGAAGTAAATCAGGAGCGGGATGGATATCCTGATGACATCCAGAGGAAGATTGATAATATGTTCCCCTTTAAGGGTGAACATGACAACGATCGTGAAGAGTAAGGCGATAAGTGCAATTGGTGAGATTTTGGGAATGAACGTTTTCTCATACCATTCAAGCCCTCTATTTCTTACCAGGATAACTCTCGAAAGAAACCCTGCCACAAATGGAATACCCAGATAGATCAAGACGCTTTGAGCAACATCCCAAATAGAAATATCGACTATGGTTCCACCCCAGGAGAGGCCTAAGAGCTTTGGAATGTAAGTTATAAAGATAAAGATGTATAAAGAATAGAATAATATCTGGAATACTGAATTCAGAGCGACGAGTGCGGCACAGTGTTCGCTGTCTCCTTTGGCCAGAGAATTCCAGAGGATAACCATGGCGATACAACGGGCTAATCCGATAATGATAATCCCTATGGCGTATTCCGGTTTGTCCGGAAGAAATACAATAGCCAGGATGAACATCAGAATGGGACCAATAATCCAGTTCTGAATGAGAGAAAAAGTGAATACTTTTTTGTTTTCTGTTACTTTACCGATTTCCTCGTATTTTACCTTGGCCAGAGGCGGATACATCATGAGGATAAGTCCAATTGCTATGGGCCAGGAGATCATTCCATAACTCATGTTGTTTAATGATGCTGCGACCTGTGGGAAGAAGTATCCCGTCAAGAGTCCGACTCCCATGGCCAGGAATATCCAAAGTGTCAGGAAACGGTCTAGAAACGATAGATTGATCTTTGATTGAGTTTTAGGCATTTTTTCAGTCCTTTCTTACTTAGCTATAATTTCAATAACGCCTAATAGGACGCATTATCCAGCAAGAGCTAATTTGTCACTATAGTTTACCCGTTATCACACCTCTTACGCATATGGACCTTTTTCACATCAATTTATTTTGATATGATTAAATAAAAAAGATTATAACTCAACTTTCCCACTTGGAAAACTTATATTTTTAAATATCTTATAGATAC
>CAYZDF010000069.1:0-12853 GCA_964477085.1 uncultured Gracilibacteraceae bacterium
CCTGTTTGAAAAACCGCAAACCCGCATGAAATGCGGGTTTTTAGACAAATTTTGGTGGAGGCGAGGGGACTTGCACCCCTGTATCGAAAGACAACCACAAAAGCCTCTACGTGTGTAGCTTTCACTTTAGTTCTCGCTTCTAAGACTCCTGAAAGCGGGATTCCTTTGAAGCCAGTCTGATTAGTTTCCCTGATTGACCTCAGACGGGGGTCGCACAGGACAGTCTGCTATTTTGACACCCTGATCCTTCACCGCAGACACAGAAGGCAGGATGTTAGCGGCAATTAAGCTGCTAAAGCGTAATTTTCGTTTGCAATTATAAAGGTCCGCTGTTTAACGAGATCAAGCGGAATCTCGACACGCCACTCTTGCCATTGCACCCCCGAGCGAATCTATAACGCCCCCAAGTAGAGTTCTTGGCTATAATAGTATATCACATTTTTATATTATTGCCAGATTCAATTTTTTCTAATAAACTGACAAGATTAGCTATCTGATGTTTTTTACCTTACCATGTTTGATTTAAAGATTAGATTCCATAATTGCTGTCCACACAACCAAGATCTCAAATAGGAATAACTTCTGCGCAGTTGTGTTTTTAACTGTGCTTTTAAAAATTGCAAACAACCTTATTATTTACTATTTTAGCTCCCTGAAGCAGTCGCCCCCACCACTGCACAAGTTGCGCCCAGCATGGCTGCATTCTGAGCAGCCATTAAAGCTTCTATAGTCACAAAAGCATTGGTCTGAACTAACTCGCTTCCCTTTTTCATACTCTCCAGAACTAAAGATGTAACAAGGGAGGTTGCGGTAAGAAATAGAGTTCCCTTGCCTAGCCAGCGAAAACTACGATCTTGACCCAAATAATGGCTTGTTTCTTTGATCTGCCGGGATGCTTTATCACTGTGTTCTTCTAAAAGTGTTAATAATCCCAATGAACCATAGTTGCTGGAATAGATTTTTAGTTTATTCTCCTTGAAATATTCATATAACTTCCGACATCTCAAAGCTTTCTCCATGTTATTCTCAGGGCTTAAGCTAAGAACGTGGGATAAGAATTGCAATCCATTACTCTTACTGAAACCGACTTCATTGAGTCCCTGATATAGCTCTTCGATTTCATCCGTCACACTGGAGATAGGTCTATCTATTCTTGCTAACAGTATCGATAATGGATAGTCATCACCGGAGGTTAGCCAGGGATGATTCCTTCTCATTTCTGTAAAGATCTCATAGGCTTTGGCCAGACGGGCATCCACCTGGGAATTATCGCACGTAAGCATTAAAGTAAAGGCTGTAACCGGGCGGTATGTATAACTTTTAAAACCATGGGATTTCAGCTTCTCTTCATAATCCAGAAGAGTATCAAACCTTTTCTCCGGGTCTGAGAAGTTTAAATATAATAAGGCTGAGAAAAGGACAGACTTCTGCCTGTAACAGGAAAAGGGCCCTGTGTTCTTTTTAATGTACTGATTGATCCGATCGATATCTATACGCGAATAATCCTTTCCTTTCATAACATAAGACAGTGCAATCAGGTTATTCATATTAGTGGAGTTTTTCCATCGATAATCTTTATTGGCTTGATGAAAGATTTTAATGAGTTCATCTGATTTTTTCCTAAGTAAACTATCCATGAGTTGTCTCCTCTTCCCAAATGATGGATATTAACTTTAACCTAATGATACAGCTTATTACTTATAACCTATTATTATAATTAAGTATTTTATTAGGTAGGCAAAAGATGCCTACCTAATTTAGAGTATGCTTATATTTTTCTATATTATGCTAAGCTATTTTTTAGCAAAAGTTACTAAATGGTAATTGAGTTAATAAACGAGTTGCTATTTTCAAGAGTTTTAACATCTTTTATTAAGGCTTGTTAACCCTTACTTCTATCTCGCAAATCTCTTTCCATTTGGCGTTTTGCATCTCGTTTAGCGATATCTTCACGTTTATCATAATTCTTTTTCCCTTTGCAGAGCCCAAGTTCAATTTTTGCCAAGCCCCGCTTGAGGTAAATCTTCAGCGGAATGAGCGTCATGCCCTGTTGTTGGACTTTACCTACCATTTTGGATATTTCGGAACGGTTTAACAAGAGCTTTCTTTTGCGGAGAGGCTCGTGATTGAAACGGTTTCCTTGTTCATACGGGCTTATATGCATCTGATTCAGCCAAACTTCTCCCTGTATAACTTCCGCATAACTATCTTTCAAATTAACTCGTCCAGCCCGAATCGACTTGATTTCAGTACCTGTTAAGATAATCCCTGTTTCATATTGTTCTTCCACAAAGTATTCATGTCTGGCCTTCCTGTTTTCTGCAATTACTTTAATCCCATCGGACATAAAACTCACCTCCCTTAGAAAATTGCTTAAAATCTTACGTAATACACTATAAATAGTAATTTAACTCCGAATATTTTAATCACATTGTTTTCGTCTGCGCGGGAAGAACTTTATTATATATTACCCTCTGTCGGATATTCAGCCAACGGATATACCATATCAGCTAATTGAATATATCAAAATCAAAGATGGTTGTTATACATATTATCATATCATTGATGTGTTTTTGTTGACAGATTATATTTCATTAAAAAGTGTTCAGTTTTTTCTGCTAAGAGTTCTCTCTGGGCACTCAGAGGCAGATAGTGATCCTCATTTGACCAGTAGATCACATCTTTTCTGCGGTGTCGGATACTTTTCTCAATCATTCTTCCGCTTCGGGGATGAACCGTGTTATCTTTAAGGCTCTGGATGATAAGAGCCGGACATTCAATTTTGCGAAGTTCGTTTTGAACAGGAGTAATTGCTTTATTTAGTGACACTAAACATTCAACAGGAACTTTAGAATAAGAGAAATGCGGGAGTCCTTCTTTCGTGATACTGATGTCGGATTCCTTATGAGGCTTATCCACATATTCCTGTTTGCCCAGGAGGCGTTCAGCAAAATGAAGGCTCTTGTCACGATAGATGATGGGAGCATTGATCGAGACTACAGCGGCTGCTTCCCCCTGAGAAGCTAGAAGAAGTGAGATAAGTCCTCCCATAGAATGACCGATAACAACTACCTTTAAACATTGCTCTTTTATATAATAGAGCCCCTCGGCAGCACTTTTCACCCAGTCCTTCCATGACGTACCCTTCATTTCATCAGGAGAAGTTCCGTGACCGGCCAGCAGGGGCGCATAAACGGTGTACCCTATCTTACTAAAATATTGACCTAAGGGTTCCATATCGACTGGACAAGCTGTAAATCCGTGCACAAGCAGTATTCCTATATTTCCACCTGAAAAAAAGAATGGTTGAACTAATTCCTCTTGACTGTACATAATGTCTTTCCTCCAGTGTCAATAAACAATAAGCATTCTAATCCAACGCGTAAGGTCTATCGACTTTTTCTTTTTGCAGACAAATAATGTGGTAATCGGTTTAACAATATATAAATACTACCTAAAAAAAGTAAAGCACCCGTAATAATAAATACTGTGTAAAAGCCTGCAAATGTTCCTATTGATCCAAAAATGATCGGAACAAAAAACTGAGCTATTTTATTTACCGTTAATCTAATACCTAATGCTTCTCCAGTCCTTTCTTTTGGTGAAGCATTATAGGCCATAACTATAGAAAGAGGCTGACCACACCCTAGTCCTAACCCCAGACCAAAGGATATTATCGCTAAAGCCAGAAACTCTTGAAAGAATGGAATTAACACATATGCAGCTGTAGCAAGCATTAAACTACCTATAAGAACTAATTCTTCCCCCATTTTTTTCATTAGAGTAGACATAAACAATCGAATAACAAAAAAAGCACCTGCATATAAACTGAGTATTATCCCAATAATTGATGCCGAAAAGCCAATGTGTTTACCATAGATAGGTAAATAAAATTGGAAGATCCCGATGCCTGTAAGAATTATTGCACTAATAAAAAAAGCCTTTCTTAAATCTTTTATTCTAAAGAGTTCGTAAATACTTTCATCCTTATTAATCTCTTTAGTTTCTATTTTTGGAAGTTTAAACAAGTCGGATATGATTAATAACCCTGGAATTGCTGCCATCATAGCAAATATGAGGTAGGTTGTGCTATAACCGATGTGATCAATGGAAAAACCAGCAGTTAACGGGCCAATAATACCCGCAGTAGATCCACCTAAACTATATTTTGCGTAGTTTTCCGAACGATTCTCAGGCGTACTGATACAGCCTACTAAATTTTGTACATTAACGAGTAAAAAGATAAATGCCAAGCCGAGTATTGCTTGGCTTATGTATAGAATGACTAACTGACCCCTTATCAAATAAGGCAGCAAAAATGATACACTTACTCCGAAACTTCCAAAGACAAGTGGCTTTCTAAAACCAATCCGATCTGAGACTTTTCCGGCATAAACAGCGAAGAGCATTGGGAAAAGTGCAGACGAGGCTACAATGATCCCCACTTGTAAAGTATTTGCTTCTAAGTAAATGGCATATAAATTTGTCAAAACTGAATTACCGCTAAAACCTATTTGAAATATCAAGAAAACAAATACAATTATATAAATCATAATAACTGCCTCATCAACGAACATTACTATAATTTATTAATGGTACCATAAAATCACAATGGCTGCCAAGAACTAAAGTACAAACAAAAGCCCGGCCACATCTTTTGTAAGACGGGCCGGGCTAAACTTTTAAATTATATGAACAGTGGTGCAAATACGAGGGAAACGATTGTCATGAGTTTGATCAGGATGTTCAGGGACGGACCTGATGTATCTTTAAAGGGGTCGCCAACGGTGTCGCCGTTAACAGCTGCAGCGTGAGCATCCGAACCTTTTCCACCAAAGTTTCCGCCTTCGATATACTTCTTAGCATTATCCCAGGCACCGCCTGCGTTAGCCATCATAACGGCAAGCAGGAAGCCGGAAGCTGTTGCTCCAGCGAGCATTCCGCCAAGCGCATCTTTACCGAGGCCAGGAAGAAGACCAACGATGATCGGAGCAGATACTGCGAGGATACCGGGAACGATCATTTCTCTGATTGCAGCGCCAGTACTAATTTTTACACAGTTCGCATAGTCAGGTCTTCCCTTGCCTTCCATAATGCCAGGAATCTCTCTGAACTGGCGTCTTACCTCTTCAATCATATCAAAAGCTGCACGGCCTACTGCCTGCATGGTTAAGGCAGAGAAGAGGAATGGAAGCATAGCACCGAGGAACAGTCCTCCAACAACGGATGGGTTCAAAAGGTCAATACTCTTCACGCCAACGGCTGCGGTATACGCACTGAAGAGCGCTAATGCTGTGAGAGCAGCAGATCCAATCGCGAAACCTTTACCAATCGCTGCAGTGGTGTTTCCAACAGAGTCCAGAGCGTCAGTGATCTTTCTGACCTTAGGGTCAAGGTGAGACATTTCTGCAATACCGCCGGCGTTGTCTGCAATCGGACCGTAAGCATCAACGGCTACTATGATACCTGTGGTGGAAAGCATACCGACCGCTGCTATTGCGATACCATAGAGGCCAGCAAATTTATAAGCAGCAAGAATTGCAATAACGATAACGATAATAGGAGCAGCTGTACTTAACATTCCATATGCAACACCGGAGATAATGTTGGTTGCAGAACCGGTTTGAGAAGCTTTGGCAATTTCTTTAACGGGTTTGTAGTCACCGGAAGTATAGTACTCGGTGATTTTTCCTATAACATAACCAGCTACCATACCAGACATGGATGCAATGAATACACCTGTACCGGATACGATCGTAGAATCGCCAAGCAGGTAAGTACACAGGAAGTATGAAGATCCAATTGCCAGGAGCATGGAAACCAGTGTACCGGTGCTCAGTGCTTTACCAGCGTTTGCACCTTCATTGGTCTTAACAAAGAATGTTCCAATGATGGAAGCAGCGATACCTGCAGCTGCTATCAGCATCGGCAGAATAATACCATTAGTACCAAGGTTTAAGGATACTGCAAGGGCTACACCTGCGATGATAGATCCGACATATGATTCGAACAGGTCTGCACCCATTCCGGCAACGTCACCCACGTTATCACCGACGTTATCAGCAATAACGGCAGGATTACGGGGATCATCTTCAGGAATACCTGCTTCAACTTTACCAACCAAGTCAGCACCGACGTCAGCAGCTTTGGTATAAATACCGCCGCCTACACGGGCAAAGAGTGCAATCGAGCTTGCTCCGAGAGCAAATCCGTTTACAACACTGGGATTATCAAATAAGAATGTGACAATACCAATTCCGATAAGTCCAAGGCCGACTACAGACATGCCCATAACAGCACCACCGGAGAATGCAACGCCTAAAGCCTTATTAGCACTTTCCTGAGCTGCGTTAGCAGTACGAACATTAGCTCTGGTTGCAACTTGCATACCGATGAAACCTGCAGTAACAGAGCAAATAGCCCCAATAATAAATGCAACTGCGGTTTCAGGCTGTAAACTCTCCGCACCCGGTGTAAACTTACCGATAACAAAGATAATTACAGCGACAGCACCCACGAAAACAGCCAGGGTTTTATATTCCCTGTACAGGAATGCCATAGCTCCCTCATGAATGGCTTTGGCAATTTCTTCCATGGTATTATTGCCTGGGCTGACCTTGTTAATCCGACTGACCAAATAGAAAGCAAAGAGTAGTGCTGCGGCACCGGCCAGAGGCGCCCAAATGGTAAAGTTCATTTTCGTCTTAACCCCTTCCAAATTAATTATTTTTTTAAGGCAGCGTAAAAAATATGAATAATAGCGCTGCAATGAGGACCATTAACGTTACCAGATCTTTTTTGCCACTATGTAAAACAAAGATCATAAATTGGGCAGCAAGGAATTAACCACGCTGCCTGGCGTGCCTTTAGTACATACCAAACAACCCCGCTGTAAAAATGGAGATGAAGGAATGTGCTTATTTAAGGAATACCGATAAACCTAATGAACTGAGCAGGAAAAGTACGGCAAATACCATACTAAGCTTAGAGAATAGACCTTCCATTCCCTTTGCTGCTTTCCCAAAAAACTGTTCACCTGCTCCAGCGATAGAGCCGGATAAGCCAGCACTTTTACCGGATTGTAACAGAACAGTCGCGATGAGTCCAATAGAGCTGATAATCAAAATAACGATGATAAATATTGTCATGCTTTCACCTCCCTTAAAGGCTTTAACTAGTATATCAAAGCTGTTAAACTGTGTGATGTGATAATACGTTAGAACAGCCCAATTCTCTGGATATGACCAGCATGCCTATTTTAGCACAGCCCTTGATTGGACGCAAGATTTGTAGTACATAGGCAGAATATTTTTACTTTTATTTAACGTTGCACAACGGCAAAAGGAGCACACTAATAATTGTGCTCCCTTAACTTCAATTTCTTAGTGCTAGGAAGATTAAATGGGGAAATTACTTATTCAGAGCTGCCCTGCCACGATATATTCCGGTTAGGCCAAGCTCTTCTTCAATACGCAGAAGCTCGTTGTATTTTACAAGTCTATCGGTACGCGCTGGTGCTCCTGTTTTAAGTTGTCCGGAATTAACTGCGACAGCAACATGAGCGAGTGAGACATCTTCGGTTTCTCCTGAACGATGGGAGATTACCGTCGTATATCCTGCCCTCTTAGCTATTTCGATAGTATCGAGGGTTTCTGTCAGGGTACCGATCTGGTTCAGCTTCACGAGGATGGAGTTGGCACAGTTTGCTTTAATGCCACGTGTCAGTCTTGTTGGATTGGTTACAAAAAGGTCGTCACCTACCAGTTGAATCTTACTGCCTAAACGATGGGTTAATTTGGCCCATCCTTCCCAATCATCTTCAGAGAGTCCGTCTTCAATGGAGAGGATCGGGAACCGGTTGCAGAGGTCAACATAGTACTCAATCATTTCATCAACTGACTTGGTAAGCCCTTCGCCTTCCATCACATAGACACCGTTCTTATACATCTCAGTGGCAGCAGCATCGATAGCCAGTACCACTTGTTCACCAGGTTTATAACCTGCTTTTTCAATAGCAGCTACGATGACCTCAAGTGCTTCAGCATTAGAAGCCAGATTAGGAGCGAATCCTCCTTCATCTCCTATTGCTGTTACCAATCCTTTACTCTTTAGTACGGATTTGAGGGTATGATATATTTCTGCACCCATCCTCATAGCTTCTGTAAAGGAAGACGCTCCGATAGGCATAACCATGAATTCCTGAATATCGACATTATTATCCGCATGCTTACCGCCATTGAGGATGTTCATCATGGGAACAGGTAATTCCTTAGCATTGACTCCACCAATATATTGATAGAAAGGCAATCCCAGATATTGGGAAGCAGCTCTTGCGACTGCCAGAGATACCCCTAAAGTAGCATTAGCACCTAGCTTACTTTTAGTTTCGGTCCCGTCCAGTTCCATCAAGGCCCGATCTATTCCCGGCTGGTCGAAAGCATTCAAGCCTTCGATTTCTGGGGCAATGATGTCGTTAACGTTAGAAACTGCCTGAAGCACGCCTTTACCCATGTAGCGGCTTTTGTCATTGTCTCTTAATTCCAAAGCTTCAAAAGCTCCGGTTGAAGCTCCTGAGGGAACCGCAGCTCGTCCCATGGTGCCATCTTCGAGAACAACGTCAACTTCTACAGTGGGAAAACCTCTGGAATCCAATATTTCTCTTGCGATTACCTGATCTATGAAGCTCATACTAAAACACTCCTTTTGTTATAATTAAATTTTAATAAGTTATATATTACTCTACTTCCAATTATAAATACTTTTTAAGCATATAAGAAGCTACTCAGTTTTAAGACGCGAATGTTGTTGGTTAAAAACATTAGTTTGGAAGTAGTTTATGGGTTAGATTTATGGTGTAAAGGTTCAATCAAAGTTTTTCCTGTCATTTCCTTGGGGATCTCGATATTAAGGATATCCAGGATGGTTGGGGCTATGTCACATAAAGCACCGCCCCCCCTTAAACTTCGGCCTTTGTAAAAATCATCCACCAGAACAAAGGGAACTTTATTCGTGGAGTGAGACGTTAGAGGAGAATGGGTCTCTTTATCAATCATACATTCAGCATTCCCATGATCAGCTGTAATAATGACGGTACCTCCACGTTGTTGTACGTTATCAACAATCTTGCCCACACATTCATCCACTGCTTCCAAGGCTTTGACTGTGGCATCAAAGAATCCTGTATGCCCGACCATATCGGGATTAGCAAAATTCAGAATGATGACGTCATGCTTCTCCTCATCCAGTATAGCTAAGAGTGTTGTTGTAACCTCATAAGCACTCATTTCCGGCTTAAGGTTATACGTTGCAACTTCCGGAGATTGAATCAGAACGCGTTCTTCTCCTTCTTCAGGTTCTTCGATACCCCCATTAAAAAAGAATGTTACATGCGCATACTTTTCTGTTTCGGCTATTCGAAGTTGTTTTATTCCCTTATGTGCCAGTACTTCACCCAGAGTATTTTCCAAGTTCTGAGGTGGGAAAGCCACCGGGCAGCCAAAGGTTGCATCATACTCTGTCAGGCATACATAATGGACCCGCGGACGCTCAGGCCGGTCGAATCCTTCAAAGTCTTCTTCGATAAATGCCCTCGTGATTTGCCTGGCTCTGTCAGCCCGGAAGTTGAAGAAAATGACGCTATCCCCGTCTTTGATAGTAGCGACAGGTTCACCTCTTTCATCGACAATAACCGTTGGGATAACAAACTCGTCGACTACTTTATTATCGTAAGAAGTTTCTACTGCCGATAAGGCACAGGCATCAGTACTTCCATCGGCATAAACCAATGTTCTGTAAGCTTTTTCGACTCTATCCCATCGTTTATCGCGATCCATGGCATAGTAACGACCGCTGACAGTGGCTATTTTACCTTTGCCAATCTCCTGCAGTTTTTTTTCTAATTGACAGATAAAGCCTTTGGCACTCTGGGGCAATACATCTCTGCCGTCGAGGATAGGGTGAATGTAAATCTCATTAACGCCAACTTGAACAGCCATATCGAGGAGAGCAAAAATATGTTTAATATGAGAGTGGACGCCCCCATCTGAAAGTAAGCCGAGAAGATGAAGAGCCTTCCCTGTTCCTTTTAATCGTTTCATCGCCTCGAGAAGTACTTTGTTCCTCACCAGTTCTCCATCATCAATAGCTTTAAATATACGTGTTAGTTCTTGATAGACAACCCTTCCGGCACCAATATTTAAGTGACCTACTTCAGAATTGCCCATCTGTCCTTCAGGCAGCCCTACATAATTTCCAGAAGCATTCAGCAACGTTTTTAAATATTTGTCCATTAAATCAAGTATTCTGGGAGTTCTCGCTTCAAGGATAGCGTTACCTTCTTTTTCTGGGTTGTATCCCCAGCCATCTAGGATCATCAGTAAGAGCGGTCTGCCTGTTCTGTCTGTCATGAAGCTCACCTCGCGTTTTGAATCAGTAGTGCAAATTCTTGTACGTCTAAACTGGCTCCACCTACGAGAGCTCCGTCAATATCAGGCTGAGCCATAAGCTCGGCGATATTACTTGATTTAACACTTCCTCCGTATAATATCCTGATCTCCCGAGCAACAGATCCGGCTATTCCCGAGAGTGTCGTCCTGATAGCGGAACACATTTCCTGCGCATCCTCGGCAGAAGCAGTTCTTCCTGTACCAATAGCCCATATAGGTTCATAAGCAATGACAACTTTCTGTAGTTCAGCCGGTGACAGCTCCATGAGGTCTTTTTCAACCTGTCCACGGACAAAAGCTAATGCTTTGCCCCCTTCTCGTAAAGCCAGATTTTCTCCAACACAGAGAATAGGTGTAAGTCCGCTCTGAAGTGCAACTTTGACCTTTTTAGCAATTAACTCGTCATCTTCTTTAAAATATTCTCGGCGTTCAGAATGACCAATGATAACATACGTACAAGCCAGGTCTTCTAACATAAGCGGAGATATCTCTCCTGTAAAAGCACCTTTTGTCTCATAGAACATATTTTGAGCACCGATATGAATGATGCTTTCTTCCAATTCTTCTTTAAGGATTGGTAAAGCAGTAAACGGGGCACAAATGACCATATCCATCTCAGTCACATCGTGGACCTTTTCTTGAAAAGCAGCTGCAAAATCCCGTGCTTCCTGCATTGTCTTATACATCTTCCAGTTGCCTGCGATGAGTGGACGTCGACTGGTTCCCATAAAATACCTCCTTTATGTTAGGCCAGAGCTCTCATTATGACTTGTCTTGAAGGGCAGCGACACCAGGAAGAACTTTTCCTTCCAGGAATTCAAGAGATGCTCCTCCACCCGTCGAAATATGAGTAAGCTTCTCTGCCACTCCCACCTTCTCTACTGCAGCTACCGAGTCGCCACCTCCAACAATGGTAACTCCTTGACACTCTGCCATAGCTTGGGCAATCTTGTCGGTCCCCTTAGCGAAGGGTTCCATCTCAAAAACACCCATCGGTCCGTTCCAAACTACGGTCAGAGCAGATACTATGGCTTCAGCAAATTCTTCTGAACTATCAGGACCAATATCCAAAGCCAGATCATCAGCTTGAATATCAGATACATTGACAGTACGATAGGGGGCTTCAGCTGAGAATGATTTAGCAACGACTACATCTGTAGGGAGCAGAAGACGGACACCCTCTACGTGAGCTTTATCGATAAGGTTTTTGGCTAAATTGACTTTGTCTTCTTCGATCAGTGATTGACCAATCTCATACCCTTGAGCCTTCAGAAAGGTGTTAGCCATACCTCCACCGATGATCAAAACATCTACTTTCTGAAGGAGATTCTCGATGACGGCAATCTTATCGCTTACCTTGGCTCCTCCAATAATGGCTACGAATGGTCTTTCCGGATTCTCCAAGGCTTTACCCATGATATCGACTTCTTTTTTCATTAGATATCCTGCATAGGCAGGTATGTATTTAGCAATCCCTTCTGTTGAAGCATGGGCTCTATGAGCTGTGCCAAACGCATCATTTACAAAGACATCGGCAAGATCAGCCAACTTCTTAGCGAACGCACTATCGTTCTTCTCTTCTTCATCATAGAATCTGACATTCTCCAGCAGAAGGATCTGACCATCCTGAAGATTATTGACCACGCTTTCAACTTCAGAGCCAATGCAATCAGGAGCCATAAGTACTTCCTTATTGATCAGTTCACTTAATCTCTTAGATACAGGTATCAGTGAATACTTAGGATTGACTTTACCTTTAGGTCGTCCCAGATGGGAGGCCAGAATAACCCTAGCACCATTTTCGCTTAAATAGTTAATCGTTGGTATGGCTGCCCTGATCCTGGTATCATCTGTGATAACCTGATGGTCATCCATCGGGACATTAAAGTCGACCCTTACGAAAACACGTTTTCCTTGAACATTTACTTCTTCAATACCTGCTTTGTTCATAAGTTTTCCTCCTTTTCCTTTTATCCATTAAACCTGTAATTACTTCCCAATATTCGTAATTATCAAGTTTAGTTTTCCTGCTCTGCCAATTTCTATTCGGTATTAGACTGATAATACAGGGCAAATAGTAATGAACCTATCTTTGAGCATTTTTTGTTCGTTTGAACATATCAAACTTGTTATTCATGTTCTTATATTAGCACAGATATGTTCATTTGAACATATCCTATTTACCTTCAATCAATTATTCTTATTTTATAAGATTTCACACACACTTTATTCCTCTGCTAACAATAAACTTAAAAAGAGCTGCCTGCACAAAGCTAACAGACAACTCTTCTAGAGGAGGAGTATTAGGTTCTTAAGAAACTCATGAATATACGTCTACTCATTTTTACTTATATTACTCAACTTTCCCACCCTGCCGGGTAGGATAAAACCTTGAAGATCTTAAAAAT
>CAYZDF010000070.1:0-12793 GCA_964477085.1 uncultured Gracilibacteraceae bacterium
CGATCTCCATTGATTCAGACTTTTATCCCCTTGGGAACCCCCCAGTAGAGTCTTGTTCAGAGATGGTTGGTATTATCAGGTGTTTTGCGGCCTAGATATGCAATGTTTTTCCAGCCATAATCTTCGAGATAGGCAAATACCTTTGGAACCTATAATGACAGCAGAATTAATATGGGAATTTTTTAATAGCATGGACAAAAAAAACTGTAATTGCTAATAAAAAATGTTTTCCAGTTCAACTAAATAGCGAAGACATACTTATGGAATATGAGCCAGCATTAGAAATTATTGAAAAGTTTCTTTTCCGAGTTATCGAAATTGAGGAAAGCCCGGTTTATCTTAAAAAGGGACAGGATAGCGCCCGTAAGGACGAAATTAACAAAGCTCTTGATGAGTTCTGCAAATAGGATTGGCCATGTTTTTAGAGAAAATTATATTAAGAAATTTCCGCCAATTTTACGGCGAACAAGAGATAACCTTCTCCTGTGATTCTAAAAAAAATGTAACCCTCGTACATGCTGAAAATGGGGTAGGGAAGACCACTCTGCTAAATGCCTTGCTATGGTGTTTTTACAAAGACCTAACCATGCGTTTTGAGAACCCGGAAAAAATAGTCAGCAATCAAGCCATTGATGAAGATATTTTCGAAGCCGGTATAGAGATATTCTTTGACCATGACGGCCAAAAATATGTTGTAATCCGAACAATAGATGAAAAATACTCTAATGAGACTTTTGATGCCTATCTTATAAACAAAGGCAATTATGAGAAATTACCCAACCCAAGTGTCTTTGTTGAATCTGTCATTCCCCGCGAAATGTCACGATATTTCTTTTTTGATGGCGAATATGCAGAAACATTTTCCAGCAAAAAGAATAAAAACGAGGTCAGGAAGGCTGTAGAGAGTATGCTTGGCTGCAATACAGCGATACAAGCAAAAGATGACCTCGCAAGCATTAAGAAAACTCTCGAAAAAGAAATTGCGGCCCTAACTAAAAACAATCAGTCGGAAGGATTCCAGCTTCAAATTGATAAACTTGAAGAACAAACCCGCGCGGAAGAAGCAGATATAATTGTTCTAGAACAAAATCTGGAGCTGGCCGATACTGCCCGCAAGGAAATTCAGGACAAGCTTAGGAACGCTGAAGGCGCCAAGGAGATTCAGCAACGGCGGGATAAGCTCGAAGATCTTAAAACCTCAACTGAAAACAAAAGGGAAAAGATAGAAGCACGGCGCATCAAATGGATTGACCAATACAGCGTTGGTCTGCTTTCAGACAGAGTTAATAGCGCCTGCTTAGAAATCATAAAGAACGCTAATATCAAAGGGCAAATACCTAGCAAAATAGCTGAAACCTTCGTAAATGATATAATCGAAGAAAGAGTTTGCATCTGCCACCGTGAATTTGAGCCTGGCTCAAAAGAAGAAACCGCAATTAAAAAACTGCTTGCTGAAGCAGGAACTGCCGTTATGAGTGACCGTTTAATGGATATTCGCAAACGGATGGGAATGCTTGATAAAGCCAGAGAAACGGCTTTAGAAGAATACCAATCTATTAACTCCCAACTTGAAACATTGAATGGCGAAATTCACGATTATGAAGCTCAAATCAAAGAATGCAGTACCCAACTGCAGGGCAGCCAAGTAACGGAGATTGCCGAACGAGAATTAGCTCTGGAAACTAAGATCAATGAGATTAACGAAATTATTCAGAAGAAAACACGCCTCGAACAAAGCTGCGAAGCACGGCAAGAGACCATCCAGGAGTTAAAAAGAAAGCGTGATAAATTGTTAGCCCACAATGATCGCGCTCAAGGCCTGCAAAAGAAAATTAAAATTTTGGATGCCACGATCGTGCGCCTCAATGAAGAACTGAATGTATATAGAGAGGATTCAAGGAAAACGATCATTGATAAGGTAAATGAAATTTTAAAAGAAACAGCGCGCCGTGACTACTTTGCCAATATTGATGAAGCCTTTAATCTCGATATGTACTACGGCAACACGAAAACCCCCGTTGCAAAAAGCAGCGGTGAAAACCAGTTACTAAGCTTGGCGTTTATAGCGTCATTGGTCGGCTTTGCCGCAGACAGACGTAAAGAAGCGTCCCAGTTACTTAAACCCGGAACTATGGCGCCACTCATGCTAGATTCACCTTTTGGACAACTCGACCCTACCTATCGAAGATCAACCGCAGAATTTCTTCCAAGTCTAGCCGGACAGGTGGTGTTACTAGTATCCAAAACCCAAGGGGATGGTGATGTAATTGATGCACTTGGCGATAAAATAGGTTCTGAATACGTACTTATTTCAGAAATAATTGACGAGCAGGGAGGTAAGCCGTCCGATATTATCCGGCTCCACGGTCAGGAAATAGCTTGTTCTCTATATAGCTGTGAGAAAAACAGAACTAGGATTCAGAAAATAGCGTGAGGATAGGATTATGAGATCAATATACAGAAGTAAAAAGCACGCAAATCTGATTTCAATTTTAACTTCAAAAGATCCGAATACTGGTGTAGCGGCATTTCCTACCATTAAAGCCCTTCAGTGTTATGCGGCTATGGTTGGTTTCGATCAGGGTCGGCGCGAACCACTGGAGCGCGGAGATACAGAAAATATCGAATGGCACACATTCAATAATGATGGATACACAGAGTATATCTACCTAATAGCGTTAGCTGAAACTCGCAATCTTGGCGTTCTTCGATATGATGTTGAAAACTCAGATACTGGCGGTTTCAGCGAGGACATGGTGAAAATATTTGAAGAATACTCTAATGGCGGCTTCCAAATCCTTCAAAGCTGGCTCGACAAATCCCCCGGAGATCCATACGGCGCGAAAGCCTTAGTCGCAGGCATCCAAAGAGCCGGATATTTAACAGCGAATGAAAATAAAGAAAATTTCGATGAAGTAGAGTTTTAAAGTGCTGCGCGACATAAACATTAAGGCAGTTTATAACTCGGAAGAAGATAATATTCTCGAAGATTTTTATATACCGGCCTTATCCAATTCTACTTCTTATGATCGTGCAGTCGGATATTTCGACACCAAGATACTCACCTCTGCCGCAAGCGGACTAGCGGCATTTATCAATAATAATGGGTACATGCGCTTAATTTGTGGCGCCACCCTAACAGAAGATGAATACATAGCGATTGCTGAAGGCTACGGCGAAAGAGCCGTTAAAGAAAAGCTGGAAGCGCAGCTTGAGGAAATGATTGATTCAGAACACAGTACACTTTTCCGAAATCAATTAAATACCCTGACCTGGCTCATTAAACACAATAAGCTTGATGTTAAGATAGCTCTTCGCAGGCAAGGGATACACCACCAGAAAACAGGTGTTTTTCGGGATGTAAATGGTGACTTTATAGTATTCCAAGGCTCCGCAAACGAAACCAACAATGCACTTCTGCCCTTCAACTATGAAACAATCAATGTCTTTAAAAGCTGGCAACCAGAGTTTAGAGAGCATTATGAGCCGCATCTAAACAATTTTAAAAAGCTTTGGGACAACGACACCCGTAACACCCTAGTCCTCGATTTTTCAGAAGTATCATTAAAGGTATTCTCGGAAAAATGTCCCTCAGTAAACCGACCGAGATTAGAAGATGAAATTGCCCTGTGGCAAAAGTATATTGATACATTCGTACGCCCAGCACAGATTAGCACAGAACCTTATATACCTGAAAAAATAGGCAACAACGCCTTTGTGCTAAGAGAGCATCAAAGAACAGCCTTACAAAAATGGAAGGACAATAATTTTCATGGCCTTTTTGAATTAGCGACCGGAGCAGGAAAAACAATAACAGCTATTTATGGGGCTGTTAAAATGTACCAAAGCCGCAAACGGCTTTTTGTCGTTATTGCTGTTCCGTATCAAAATTTGGCCGATCAATGGGCGGAGAACCTAAACATCTTTGGCATACGCCCCACTATCTGTTATGGCGGAGAGAGAAGATGGCAAGAACCCCTAACAGAGAAGGTGTTAGCCTTCAAATCTGGTGTTATTAAGTTCTCGGCTGTTGTTGTAGTTGATGCCACCCTTTCATCAAAAACGCATACATTTTTTGACCTAATTAAGTCTATAGACGGTGATCTTGAAGAGCATTTTTTGTTCATCGGCGATGAATGTCACCACCACGGTGCAGAAACCACCTCTAAAGTACTGCCTAGAAACGCGGCATTACGGATTGGATTGTCTGCTACGCCTGACAGGGGCGAAGAGGATATAGGAAATGACCGCATACAAGAGTATTACGGTGATGTAATTTCCCGGTATACGCTATCAGATGCCTTGAAAGACGAGGTTTTAACGCCATATGAATATCATCTAATTCCAACCTCCCTTACAGAAGAAGAAACCGAAAAATACGTTGAGCTATCAAAGAAAATCTCAAAATTGGTCGCTATTATTAATAACTTAAAAAGTTCTGGTGAACAGGAAGACCAACTTAATATTCTATTGAATAAAAGAGCACGTCTCATAAACGGATCAGCAAACAAACCATTAGCCTTAGGTGCGCTGCTAGAGACAATTAAACCGATAAAGCACAGCCTATTTTACTGTGCCGAAGGAAAACTTGACGACGGCGATCAAACTGACGAAGAAGAGGGGTTAAAACAAATTCAGCTTATCTCGTCCGTATTGCACCGTTACGGCTGGAAATCATGTCAATTTACAGCGAACGAGAACAAGCAGCGAAGAGAACAAATACTTGAAGACTTCAAAGAGGAAAAAATTCACTCTTTAGTCGCCATGAAATGTCTGGATGAAGGCGTAGACATACCAGCCTGTAGTACAGCCTTCATCCTTTCCAGTTCCAGAAAGTCGAGACAATTTATTCAAAGAAGGGTTCGCATTTTAAGAAAAAGCCCAGAGAAAGAAAAAGCAGTAATTTATGATTTCTTCGTTACGCTGCCATTAGAGAATATGGACGATATTGAAATAGGAAGACGCCTGCTAATTGCTGAATTGCAGAGAATAAATGAATTTGCAAGCCTATCTTTGAACAAAGCGGCCGCCTACAAAACTCTGGAAGAATATCTAAAAAAATATGATCTTTACCACTATATTTAGCTTACGCGGCCTTTTTCCAGGAATTCTCTTCCCTGTCAAAAATGAAACCACATTTATTTAAATGTATTGAAATTCGGTTTCTATCAAAATTATAGCCTACTATTTTCAGTACGCTTTCTTCGATATGCGAAACATCAATTTTGTCCTTACCAACAAGAACAACCTGTTCAAGTGCTTCTGTGATTGTAAGCCTATTTGGAGTATCCCATTCTGACAAACCGATAAACCCCCCCCGCCATTTTCTGAAGCGCGCATCAATTGACAGCACTCCCAGCAAATGACCAGAATTAACCTTAGCCGGCAAAGCAATACTCATTAAAAATGCTGGAATTTCGCTTGTATGAAGCGCCTTACCATCCTCTTTGAATTTGGAGTAAATGATACTCTTGACGCTCTCCCATTCTTTGGGCGGTAGGATAAAATCACGATCGAGCAAGCCCCAAGTCGCCGGATCCACGCGGCTATACAATTCATTTGGCTGTAGAGATGTGGAAAAATTTGCACCAACACTGCGTATTTTTAGGATTTCTTTTTCAATTTCTTCAACTCGTAGAGGCTTCCCTTTCTTTCTCAAAATATCGGCAACGGCCTTTCCTATATTTTGACGCTCTAATTCTGTGTCGATAGCTGAATCAACCCATATCAACCTACCTAAATATATAAGCCCAGGCGCATCCCCAAGGGCAATATTCAAGATATATTTATCAAGCTGCGCAGGAACCTGATCTGGACACTCTTTATTCAACAAATTCAGAATCTCTTCAGTGTGCCATTGCTTGCCTCTGCTACTTTGCGCTTTCTGTGTGGCAAAATTGATTAGAAACTGTTTCTCAGCATCCGTCAGAGGAAAATGCTTTTCTGTGCCAAAAGTCCCCCGACCGTAAATATAAAAACCCTTATAGGCCAATCTTGCATGAATATTTCTCTCAGATATATTCACGCCATATTTTTCTTCGTATTTATCTCGTATATCTCTGTAATGTAGTGGCGTGAGAGACTCTTCTAAAATCGTTTTCAGATGACTGCCGACAGTGTTACCAATGCTGACCAAAATAAAATCATCACCATTCATTGAAAAATTTAATACAGGGTAGATTTCATCGAACATTAATCCGGACAGCTCCATTGCCCCAGCTTTAGCAAGCTCATTTTCAATCAGAAGTTCTATGTCTTCGAGTGTATATTGAAGATCAAGACTATATTCAAAGCTGTCTAGTAATCCGGCCTTTATGCTGGCCCACTTCTCCGCATCAATTGCCGTCATAATAATTCTGTTGCCCACTGTCAAAAATCTAGGCTCTAAATGAGAGAAGTTCTCTATCAATTTTTGTAAGAGTAGAGGGTTTTTCTCAAAACCAGCCAACCACTTATCTTTTTCGCCAAGACTATCAATAAAAAGGGGAGAGAGCGGTGATTTCAGCATTTTCTCAATTTTAAGCCTTAAAGTATCATCCCAAAATTCACCTTCCATTATCTTCGCAATAACCTTACTTTGTATTTGCCTTACTCTTTCGCGTGTAAGGCCTAGATCTTGGGCAATTTCTTCAAGAGTTCTGCTTTTGCTTGCAACGCCGAGCCTCTCTTCAATAATTTGCCGATGTTTAGGGTCTTCAATCTTTTCAAGACTAGCGCTAAAGCCAGCCAGCAAACTTGTTGTCGAGGTTTCAGGGTTATCCAGGGTAGGCGGCAGCCCTTTTTTTTGTGCGGCAATAATGGCTTCAGATAGCCGCGCCATGCTTTTACGCCCCATATTCTGTAAGCGCAACAATTCAGATGAAGTGAAACGGCAAAAATCTTTCATCTGCCCAATTTTATGGTTAGCTATAACATTTTTAATTCGAGTGCCGCACTCAAAGTAAAATGTATCCATTTCCAAGAGCCATAAGGGGCAGATAGACAATATTTTTATTGGATCATCATGGGGTATTTTTTCAATTAGATTATCAAAGCGGTAATCATCAGCTAACCTCAGTGCGTCTTCAGGAATCTTATTTCTGTTGGCGATATATGTCTGATCGTTTGTTATTCCAAGATCATCGAATATGCTTCGCATTTCAAGATGGTCGTTTATGAATTGGTCAAACCAACCTGTTTCTGAAGCCTGAATAGGAAACACAGAGTCACTATCCACCAAAAGCTCACGTTGTGCCTCCGATCGAGTAAGCCTGTCCATAGCTTCCGCAATATCTTTAAGCGAACGCACACCGAGCATATACCATTTCAAAATGTCCGCGTTCTTTGTATTGAGTAAATCATAAGGAGTCTGAATATTCTCTCTTTGAAAAATATTCATTGATCTCGTAGATAGCTCTAGTTGTGAGAATGGGGTCTTCTGCTTCGATTCAGATAATTCTTCGATAGTTGCCTTGATCTGCCTTAATATCTTCGAGCTTTCGGTTTCTTTTCTATCTGGGAGGGTTTCAGCATTACCTTCATCACTGTTGTTAGAGAGTAACGGTTCTTCTCTGATTTCTAATCGACTAGATTCTTCATTTTTCTGTATTTTTAATTCTTCGCTTTTTCTACTTAAAAAATCGAGGTTAAGTAATTTTTTAAACATGCTCCAACCTATTTATGACAGGCCAAGCAGGCCTTTGATTTACCGTAAAGTTCGTCAATATCAAAATCATTATCAGGCCTTAGCGGATTTTGCAGCTTTTTCTTTTTTAATCTCTTAAGACGATATTCATAATCCTGTTTTATCTGCTCTACTCTCGCAGGATCTTCCAATGCTTCCAGGGATTCACCTTCTGACCAAGTAAAAGGGGAACCACAATCCATTGCCGTTTTTTCGTATCTTTTTGCTTCTTCATATGCTTCCGGGTGTCTTTCCTTCAAACGAACCCATTCAATTTTCTGCTGAAAAAAACAGAAGGTGCAGCCGCTTCTTGATCTCCAGCTATAATATCGAGGTAAACCAAGTCCAGCGGCTTCTAGAATTTCGTTCACGCCCTGTTTATCAATACCCGCCTCTTTAAAGGGTAAAATCGTTTTCATGTTTGCATGATTACCCTTGTATCCTTCTCGAAATTCTTCATCTGAGCGGATAGCTACATAACTAAAAACTTTTTTTCCCGCCTCTAATTCTGGCTTTATCCATTCTTCAAACGGCGCAAGCTTTAATTTTCTTGTACACCAACGGGTTTGAGCAGAAGGAAGAAAGTTTTTATATTGCTTCAGCCAGAAATCGAAATCACGGTGAGGATTCAAACGTAACACCGGCTTCCCTAAGAACCCTTCTAATCGACCCAGAAACTCATAAACTTCCGGCAACTCTTTCCCGGTATCAGTAAAAAAATAATCAATTTCCAACTCTGGATGATTTTGCCGCATATACACGGCCAAAGCCGCACTATCTCGACCTCCGGATATACCTAAAACATGCCGTTCTGTGGTCATATTGTGGCCTTTTTAGGAACAGTTCCCTTTAGCTCTGCTCTTTCGAGAATGGCAGCCCCAATATTTGCCAAAGCAGCAAGCAAGAGATCAGATCCTTCCTCAAAGTGACCATTCAAGGCATTTTTTATTCTATTCTCAATCTCTTGGATGTCTTTTTCTGCGGTACGCTTAATTGTGAACTCATGGACATAAGTTTTACGCTTTCCGTTCAAGCCGACCATAAATGCTACAGCCTGCCTGTAGTCTTCTCGATTTTGAATTCGACCATACGCCTCTATATGATTAAATTGGTGAGATAATTCTGCTATACGGAGTTTTGCTCTGTTCACATCAAGGTCAATCCAGTCACGAGCTGGTTTACCAGCCGCTAAACTGGCTATTCCCTCTATATCATGCCTTTCGCCTTTATAGTTGGCTAACCGTGCTGCAAAAGCATCCAAAGTAAAATCTCCTGAAACGTGCATAATATTTTTTGCACGTTCATTCAGCTCTTTATAACCTTCAATCCCCTCCTGATCTATTTGTAGTTCATTATTAAGTGTCGTGTTCAAGTCACTTAAAAGTGTTGGATATGCTCTATTCATTTCAATTAAGCTGCTTTTCAGTTCTTCTATGATAGGCAACACATCACCTTTATTGAGGCTGGCCTCATGTTCTTTGAACAAATATGGCAAATCATCAAATAAAACTTTATTAGGATCACTTGCGTTTTTGATTAGCTCTCTTAAACGGATGGTATTTTTGCGTAGTTGTTGAGTCTTTAATACCCACGGCGGAAGCTGGATAACAGTTGCGACAAGTCTGCGCGCAATTTCAAGCGGCTCTGAGGTTTCCGTTAAAGTAACTTCCGCAGGGTTAAGATCATTTAGAACATCACAAACGCCTGTTAATATTTTCTGCCCCACATCGGAAAAGCTCATCGGTCTTAAAGCTATATCTTTAGGACTTCTCATTAAATAATCTACAAAAAGATCATCAATACTTGGCCGATAAACTCCCTCAAGATACGCAGCATAATCATGGATTCTGCTAAGAATGTACCCAACCGCAAAGAACGGTAACATTCCCTCTTTTATTCCGAAGGGAGGTTTAGTCCAAATTTCATATAATTCTGTCAGATCAACAGGACTGTTTTTTTTCTTGAAGTATTTGTCTGTATAACTCCAAAGGGGATGTAATCGGCAAGGATCTTTTCTAGCTGAAGGGGCCTTAAACTCTTTACCGTCGTATAATTCCGTATTGGCTATAAGTATTTCATATAATCCACCTTCAGCCGGAAATCCCTGAATACCAAGTCTAATCTGTCCCTGATTTTCTACCATTGCCTTTAACAGTAATTTTAGTGCGGCATTTGAATTACTAGATGGCTTAATTCTATTAGTCAGCTCACTATTTATCTTAGGGCTACAATAAAAAAGTTGGTCTGCCTTATCCGAAGCCAAACTGTATAAGGCTTTAAAGCTCAGAACTGTGGGCTCACGACCATCAATATACCATTTAGCGAATGAAAGAGTTTCAGTAAGAGATTCTTCAAGACGGTTTTTCATGGCAGATAATCTGGTATCCACCTCCCGCCGTGCCACTGTGTCACCCCCCAATGAAGGGTTATTGGATCTAATCCACTCTAGAGCCTGCACTTCTCTGGCATGGCTTCTAATCATCCAAGAATTGTGGGCTACACTAACTATGACCGGCCAACTCTGGTTGGCTTGCGACACTTTTTTACAGAGTTTTCCCAGTGATTGATCTGTATCAGATTCCGATCCCAGAACAATCATTATAAGACCCATTGCGCCTTCTACCGGCTCAAAACTTTCCGCTCTACTAATAGCTTGTTCAGCAGGGACAAGATCAACACTCATCCACCGCAAAGCCCCTGTTTCATGGTAATGTTTTTTAGCTACAACCGGCTGTAATCTTGCAGCTTTCTTTAGACGTTCAAAGTCCAATTCAGGAACATGATAGTAAGCGTCTTCAATCGAAGCATCTATATCAAAGTCGCTCCCCTCGTAAAGAGAGTATGCTTTCTTATGCTTTTTAAACAGAATGATGGACCACGCCTCAAGCTCAATAAGTATATCTTCGAGATCGTTTGCGGTCATATCAGGCAAACATTTCTCTAACAAGCCCTTTTCTGGAATCAAACCAGAACGTTCCTGAAACATATCCATCATTGCGATCGTTTTAATCACATTCAAGGTTTGCACCTCTCCACCATTTGCCTCTGCCCTGGATAAAGCATCGACCGCAAGCGACCATCTATGTCCATCCGGGGAAGCCATTATAGAAGGCTCAAGGTTTGATCTTAAATAATCCCAAAGCAAGGCAGGGGTGAATAAATCTTTAGAACCAGACTTTGTATTTTTAAGAAAGTCTTGGAAACCATTTGGCTCAGATGAATTTAAAAAACCAAAAACACTTCTTTGATTCTGCCCAAAACGTCTTCTCGACACTGATCCTAGCAGAGCCGCAGTAGCCGGGTGCAATGGCCAACACATAGTTAAGCTCTCGGCCAAAGTAGCCGCATTTACCGGCCGCCATCCTGCAATATATCTAGCAACAGCCTTAGAAACTGCCGTTGGTTTCCTGGGCTTATTTTCTGAAACGATAGCCCGACCTATAGTGTCTATCAGCTCTTCACCTGCCACATTTAATGGCATATCAACATAACGCCCTTGTATTTTTGACCACTCATCCCGCATATCCCGACTTAAACGACGCGCATATTCGGCAAATGCTTGGTGCAGTATACCAAGAACAACAATCTTACCCTTGCTTCTTGCTGCGATCTCCGCCAATTCCTGAAAAAAGAAAACATCACAGTCACCTTCTGCCGATGCCTCTAAAAATTTACCCATTTCATCAATAACGACGAATAGACCACATTCCTCTTTTGCAGCAATGCGCTTTAAATAAGCAAAGACAGATTCACCAGCCTTCTGCTTTCCTGCCCCTTTTACATTTCCAATGGCTTCGACCAATAATTTTTCGGCAGAGCCCTTGTGTCCGACTATTGGAGCAAAAGACCACCCCGTTTTAGAGGTTACTCCAAACGCTTTATTAATAACTTTAGCATCTTCTGTCGTCAGAGTTTTTTCAGCAAGCTTACGTAAGCCTTGATCCTTACCTAACATGGCGCCAAGAGCAACAACTAGACTGGATTTGCCAGAACCGTAGGGACCAGTCCAAGTAAAAGCACTTTCTCCTGCATTTTGGTAGCCCTTCGCCATATTTAATAAAACATCGACAGAAGAACGCGGGCAAATAAAGCTTTCGATAATATCTCTATCACCAATATCTGTATCAATCCGAATTGAACGCTGAAATCGAGAGCTTACTTTTACCAGATCAACGAGCATCATTTTAGGCCGCCTCCCTAACCATATTCTTTTCATAGTCGTTTTTCAGGAATTGAAAGCCGTCTATTTTTTCTAGTGGCCTATTGGCAATAACCTGCCTTAATCCTGCTGTCTCCGACCAAGTTAATACACCTTTTGAATCTTTCTCTATGCCATAGATGCGGCCTGCCACAGTGTCTTCATCGAGACAAAAAACACGCCCCGGAGAGCATGGCTCGTAAGCTATGGTTTCTAATGTCAAAGTACGGGCAGTTTTGGTATACCGCTTCCAAAAATCCAATAGAGCATATAGAAACACCCCCGTTGCTAACGATGGCTGCGCACCGCGCTTAACTTGAAATATATCGTTCTTATTGACCGGCTGGATTAACCCTAGCTCTGCCAAGGGACTTTCTACTTGGTCTTCTGTGAAATCATCAGTTTTAGAAGGCTTATTAACATACGTTCTAACAAGACACTCCACATCACGTTTTAATGTCGATGCGGAGGCAATTTTCCAAACACGTTCTTCACAAACGCTCGAAAGGTGCTGAACAATAGAGCCTCGGTCAAATTGATTATTATTGAAGTGACTAAAAAGCCATATATAAGTTGCCTTAGCTGAAGATGTAGAAAGATGCCAATGAACTGCCCAAATAGAAGATATGTTTTCTAACCAAGGATCTAATCCATCATTCGCCAAAATCAGCTTGGCAAAATCTGTCGTCACAATATCCTTATTCTCATCTTCAGTGATAATATTGGAAGAAGCGGCCCAATGCCTCATTGAGGCAACCATGTTTTTTCCTACCCCGAAGCGCGCAATTGCATTGTCACTTAAAAAGAGCTCTTTAGCCTCATTTTTTTTGCCTTGAATTTCCAATTCATGTACGGCATCAAATACCTTTTTCAACCATCCATAACGCAAGGGAAAAGTTTCGTGCCCTGAAAATTGAGGGCGAAAATTTTTT
>CAYZDF010000071.1:0-12475 GCA_964477085.1 uncultured Gracilibacteraceae bacterium
GCGGAACGGTATAATCCAGTACCTCATACATAATATCTTTCGCTTCTCCAACACTCAATCCTCCGATGGCATAACCCGGCAGATCAAGCTCAGTCACTTCTTGAGCACTTTGTTTGCGCAGATCCTCAAACATGCCTCCCTGAACGATCCCAAACAAAGATTGCTTGTCCGTAGTGGTCAAGGTTTCTTTACAACGTTTCAACCAACGAGTCGTTCTTTCCAAGGATTGTTTTGCATAATCATGCGTACAAGGATAGGGTGTACATTCATCAAAAGCCATTACAATGTCAGAACCAAGGGCCATCTGCACTTCAATCGCTTTTTCCGGGCTTAAGAATTGTTTCGACCCATCCAGGTGGGAACGGAACTCCACTCCCTCTTCCGTGATCTTACGCAGATCGCCTAAGCTGAAAACCTGAAATCCACCACTGTCAGTCAAAATGGCCCCATCCCAGTTCATAAACCGATGTAAGCCGCCTGCTCGTCGGATAAGATCATGGCCGGGCCGCAGGAAAAGATGGTAGGTGTTACTTAATATAATCTTAGCCCCGATTTGTTTGAGTTCTTCAGGACTCATGGTTTTAACCGTAGCCTGTGTTCCAACCGGCATAAACACAGGTGTATCGATAACTCCATGAGGAGTATGAATTTTACCCAAGCGGGCTTTTGTTTTTGTGTCTTTTTTTAGTATTTCCATTTGGACGGCAGCCAAAACATTCACTTCCTCATCTTGGTATAAGTCTTACCAATCTTAGACAATGATATTACAGAAGATTTTATTAATCAAATAATTTAATCCAAATAGAATGCAAACTTTGTAGGATCTTAATCTGAACTGATTATACTAAAATTGTTATTACTAGTACTTTAAGGTATACTTTTAGCTGTAACAAGATTACAATTGACCGAAGATAAAGGAGAAATAGATGGAAAATTTAGTTTTAATCACCGGACATAAAAACCCCGATACGGACTCCATTTGTTCAGTCATTGCTTATGCTGAACTTAAAAAAAAGCTTGGAGCCAACGCCATCCCTTTTCGACTAGGTGATATCAATCGGGAAACAGAATTTGTACTTAAACACTTTGATGTCGAAATACCAGAATACCTATCCACGGTCAAGACCCAAGTCTTGGATTTGAACATGGATCAGGCTTTACCCGTATCATTAGATATTTCTATCAAAACGGCATGGAATTTAATGAAAAAAAATAATATCAAGACCCTACCTGTTGTAGATGATCAGGAAAGGCTTATCGGAATTGTCACTCTATCAGATATTACAAACAAATACATGGATGCACTTGACAACAATACGATCGCATCGACCAAGACCACTCTAAGAAACATTATTGAGACGCTAAATGCAACGTTACTCTGTGGCTCTCAGGAAGATTTTAATACAACAGGTAAGGTCGTGATTGCGGCAGCAAGCCCCGATGATCTGGACGACTATGTTGAACCCGGAGATATCGTCATCGCCGGCAACCGCCTAGACATCCAGTTAAAGTCTATTGAGTACGGTGCCAATTGCCTGATTGTAACCTGTGGAGGCAGTCCTTCTCAAGAGCTGATTGATGAAGCACGTAAGAGCCATACCGTCATAATGGCTACTCCTATCGATACGTTTACCACGGCTCGTCTGATCAATCAGAGTATTCCGGTTGGTAGCGTTATGTCCGATGAAAACCTGATCAAATTCAACATCGATGATTTTATTGATGATATTAAAGATAAGATGCTGAATACAAGATATCGAAGTTATCCCGTTGTCGATGATAATAATCGTATTAAAGGGTTTCTTTCCAGATACCACCTTATCTCTCAACGGAAGAAGAAAGTAATTCTGCTGGATCACAATGAGAAATCGCAAACCGTTAATGGGGTTGAAGAAGCTGAGATTCTTGAGATTATCGATCACCACAGACTGGGAGATATTCAAACTGCCAACCCCATTTTCATCAGAAACGAACCCTTGGGCAGCACGTCCACCATTGTTGCCAATATGTACTTTGAGATGGGGATTAGACCTACGAGAAGTATTGCCGGAATCCTTTGTTCGGCGATCCTCTCCGATACCATCAAATTCCAGTCCCCAACCAGTACGTATACAGACCGTATTACAGCAGAAAAACTTGCTGAAATTGCTGGGATCAGTGATATTGACGAATACGCCAATCTGATGTTCAAAGAAGGCTCTTCCCTCCAAGGAAAGACTGTTAAAGAGATTTTTTATCAGGATTTTAAGGAATACTCCATTGGCAAATATAACATTGGCCTCAGTCAGGTCTTCACCCTGGACATAGAGAAAATTTCGGAGTTGGAAGAATCATTGATTTCGTATATGAAACAGCTTTGCTCTGATAAAGGATACCATTTACTGATGCTGTTTGTAACCGATATTATCAATCAGGGCTCAGAGGTCTTATTCGCCGGTGAAGCCAAAGAATTGGTTGCAATTGCCTTTGACGTAGATATCCATGAAAACAGAGTTTACCTCCCTGGTGTCGTATCTAGAAAGAAGCAGGTTCTTCCCTTTATTTCTGTGGCAGTGGACAAAATTTAGAAGACCTCCGCGAACTTAATGAATATAATTATACAAAGTCTCATTTAATAGAATGATATTTCTAATAGTGGGGCTTTGTTATTTGTCCCATATTATTATTCGTAACCAATACTAAAAAATTAACATGCAATCTCCAAAGCTAAAAAAACGATATCTCTCCTTCACTGCTGTATCATAGGCTTTAAGAATCAATTCTCTTCCGGCCAATGCGCTGACTAACATGATCAGCGTTGAACGCGGAAAATGGAAATTAGTAATTAAGGCATCGATCATTTTAAAGTGATAGCCCGGATAGATAAAGATCTCTGTCCATTCTTCAATCGCCTCTAGTTGACCTTTCCCTTCTTCCAGCATCAGGTTTGCTGCTGATTCCAAGGTGCGGACCACCGTGGTTCCGACGGCGATCACCCTTCGTCCTTCTTTTTTAGCCAGGTTAAGCCTTTTCGCTGTATACTCATCGATGCAGAAATACTCGGAGTGCATCTCATGCTCTGAAATATTCTCAGTTTTGACCGGCCTGAATGTTCCAAGCCCGACGTGAAGCAGGATTTCTAAGATTTCAACACCTTGACCCTTGATCTGTTCCAGTAAATCATCCGTAAAATGAAGCCCTGCTGTTGGAGCCGCCGCCGAGCCGCTTTCTTTGGCGTAGACCGTCTGGTAACGCTCCTTGTTCTCCAGTTCTGCCGTAATATAAGGAGGAAGGGGCATCTTCCCTAACTGATCAAGTACCTCTTCAAATAGACCTTGGAAAACAAACTCTATAATGCGATTTCCATTTTCCAGAATATCCGTCAGTCTACCAATGAGTAATCCCTCTCCGAAGATAACCTCTTGGCCGATTCTGAGTCTTTTACCCGGTTTCACCAGAACTTCCCAGACCTTGTTCTCAAGCCGCTTCAGGAGCAGGACTTCGATATTGGCTCCAGTATCCTTTTTAATGCCAAGCAACCGAGCAGGAAGAACCTTTGTTTTATTCAGAACGAGAACATCACCAGGTCTTAAGAATTCTTTAATCTGTCTGAAATGATAATGCCCTACCGTACCCTCCTTTTTATCGATCACCATCATACGGGATGCATCACGAGGTTCGATTGGGGTTTGAGCGATCAGTTCTTCAGGTAAGTCAAAATCATAATCCTCTATTCTCATATCTTACTTTTCTCCTTCAACACAATAGTCAATATAACTTAAGTTCAGTGCTCGATAAAGCAGCTTTATGTTCTCTTCAATAGGGATGTATTTTTATAGTAATAAGCTAAGATATCTATGTAGGAATACCCTTGCATGGCCATGTTATAGGCCCCCCACTGAGACATCCCGACACCATGCCCCCACCCCCGGCCATTAAATACAAATACGCCAAATTCTCGGGGCTTAGCTGATAATCCCAGATTAGAACTTTGAAAACGGGATAATAAGGGGGTACGTTCACTGTTTACCTTCAAGGCTTGATCAACTTCCATGCTCAGCGGTCTGAACTTTTCCTCATCCTTAAAAGTAGGAAAAATATAATTCACTGCATACAGCCTGCCCAAAAAACATTCTTTGTTTATTTCCCTGCCATACGGATAAAACTTACGCACAAAATCTCCACCGCCAATTTTTTGGGTATTCCCTAACCAGTCAAGCAATTCCACTTCGTAAACACGTCCGGAAGGATATCTTTTAGTTCTGATTTCCCGGATCGGTGCAAGGCCGAAACTATTTCCCAAAACATCTGCGGCAATGAAAAACCTCCATCCATTAACATATCCGCCAATATTGTCTGAAAAGGGATCATATTGTGAGGCATAATGCGGATCATGACTTTGCCAGACGTTCTGCGTCTCTTCTGAATGCCCACCGTTATGGGCCGAGTAGAAAATGGAGATAGGCTGTCCTGTAAACCTATCAACCAGAATTTCTCCTTCCGTAGCCTCAACTGCTTGACTGGCTTCCCCCTCGACAGTCCTTCCCCAATACGCCTGGTGCACATTGGGCGAGTCGGTAATTTTCCCTTGAGGATCCATGTTTTTTAACAGGTATGTCCTAGCTGCAACTGCCTGTGCTTTTAGAGCCTCATACCCTTTGGCTGCCCAGGCATTGCTCATTTCGATCGGGACTACACCTTTCAGGTAGTCTTCCTGATCGAGAGTATTGGAAAGCTTCCAGAAGATCCCCTCTTTATTAACCTCCAGGTCACCTCTGTAACTAACCCAGTCTTTACCCGGTTCTCTGACGCGGAAGATGCCGCTGCCAGCGGTGGTTAGTTTAATAACAGGGTTATCCAGCACTGTCAGGTTATCATTACGGTAGAAAAATAAGGCTATACCACTTTGACCTATTTTGAAATGTTCTCCTGCCTGAAGTTTTTGTTTTGTATTATTAAGCTCTAGTTGGTAGACATCTTGACGGATCTCAATCTCTAACCAACCCGGTTGCGGGAATTTCCAGATTAAATCCACGGTTACATCTGCAGCCTTACAAAGTCCGGGTGATAAAAGTACTAAAAGTACCACCCCTGTACAGATAAATAAAAAAGCGCTCTGTTTAACACGTAATATCATCTCACGAACCCCTTCAAGATTAATTCCTGTTAAACAGATTGCCCATTATACTAAGCCGATATTCAATTATTTTCCAAAAACAATCCGGATTGTGAGGCGGAAGTCATGGGTAAGCCAAAATGACCGTACGCCTGTGGAGTGACAGTTCTTCCCCTAGGAGTCCGCTGTAAGAATCCTCTTTGAAGCAAGAACGGTTCGACGACATCCTCCAAAGTCTCTGCCTCTTCCCCGACTGTTGCCGCCAGTGTCTCCAGGCCTACTGGTCCTCCATCAAATGTATGAATAATGGCCATTAATATCTTTTTATCCAGACCATCCAGTCCGATCTTGTCAACTTCCAGTTTATCCAAGGCTTTAGAAGCAACCTGAAGATCAATGACGTTATTTTCCCAGTATTGGGCGAAGTCTCTAACCCTTTTCAACAAACGATTAGCAACCCGGGGAGTTCCTCTGGATCTTTTGGCAATCTCTTCAGCACCCTCTGACGTTAATTCTACCTTTAGGATACGTGCAGCACGTATCACAATCTCTAATAACTCTTCCGTTGTATAGAATTCCAATCGACTAATGACACCGAAACGGTCCCTTAAAGGAGATGTCAGTTGGCCAGCTCTCGTTGTGGCCCCAATCAGCGTAAAAGGAGATAAGGACAATCTTATCGATCTGGCACTTGGCCCTTTACCAATGACGATATCCAGACAGTTATCTTCCATGGCTGAGTAAAGTACTTCTTCTGCTGTCCGACTCAGACGATGTATTTCATCGATGAATAAGACATCCCTGGGTTCCAGCGAAGTTAATAAGGCAGCTAAATCACCAGGTCTTTCAATCGCTGGACCGGAAGTCGTCCGAATATTAACACCCATTTCTGCAGAAATAATATTTGCCAGAGTTGTTTTTCCCAACCCCGGTGGCCCATAAAGAAGAACATGGTCAAGTGCTTCCCCCCGGCTTTGGGCAGCTTGAATAAAAACACTCAGGTTTTCTTTAACCCGGGTCTGTCCAATATACTCTTTCAGTCTTCCCGGTCTTAACCCTTCAAAATCATGATCTTCAGGGCGTTCATGGGAAGTGATGACTCTATCCATTTCTTCCTCCTTTATCGCCTATTTTCGATCCTTAGGCATAGCCAGAATACGTAACGCTTCTTTAATCTGATCTTCTGTAGAAACGATTCCTTTATCTCTGACTTTAGAAAGAGCATCACGTGCCTCTCCTCGCGTAAAGCCAAGAGCTAAGAGCGTATCCACCGCTTCGTTAAACTGAATGGGTTGATCTTTAAAATCTTCAACATCCATATCGGAATCAACATCTTTAATCTTCTCTTTAAGTTCGAGAATGATCCTCTTCGCAATCTTGGCACCGATACCAGAAACCCCTGTCAAAACGGAGGCATCCTCACGTATGATTGCCAATTTTACCTGCTGAACGGCTAATGCGGAAAGAATAGAAAGCGCCGCCTTGGGACCAACTCCTGTTACCCCTAATAGTTTAAGGAAAAGGTCTTTTTCATCCTTCTGGTAAAAGCCAATCAATGTAAACTCATCTTCACGGACAATAAGATGGGTATAGAATGTCTTTTCATCACCAGGCTTGATATTCTGTAGATAACCTGATGGGACAAGAAGTAAATAGCCCACGCCGTTAACATCTAGAATGACCCTATCAGTATCACGCGTCCAGATAGTGCCCTTTAACATCCCGATCATTTGATCAAACCCCCAAACGCTTGTCCCATACTATGAGCATGGCATATTGCTACTGCTAAAGCATCCGCCGTATCATCAGGCTTTGGAATCTCTTTCAGGGCTAATAAGGCCCTAACCATATACTGAATTTGTTGTTTGTCTGCTTTCCCATAACCGACCACAGCCTGTTTGACCTGTAAAGGAGTGTATTCATAAACATCGATGTTATTACGGGCGGCACTAAGAAGAACAACACCCCTGGCTTGACCAACTGTTAATGCTGTCGTGGTATTACGGTTAAAGAATAACTCTTCTACCGCCATGACGTCAGGTGAGTACTTTCTCACTAATTGCTCAAGTGATTCATAAAGTTGTTTTAGTCGTTCAGCCATCGGCATATCTGAAGGTGTTCGCCAACATGAATAAGCGACAGGGTACAAGTTCTGTCCCTTCTTCTCGATGAGCCCATAACCCATTATCGCTGTTCCAGGGTCGATACCAAGAATCAACATCTCTTTACTCCTATGGGATAGGTATATTTAAAAATCCTCGTCCGCCAAGGATTCAGCGAGATCAAAATTAGTATAAACCTTCTGTACGTCATCATGGCTTTCTAAGGTATCGATCAATTTGATAATTTTTTTGGCTTGTTCCAAATCTGATACTTCAACCCGATTATTCGGAATCAGGTTAACTGCAGCGTTTCCAATCGGTACGCCTCCATCCAGCAAGGATTGTCTGACATCCTGCATACTGGTTGGATCTGTGAATATTTCGTAACTTTCATCTTGGTTCTCAAGATCATCAGCTCCGGCTTCCAATGCCAAAAGCATCAATTCATCTTCTATCAGCTTGAAATCTTCTTTACTCACACTGAGTTGGCCTTTTTCGGTAAACATCCAGCCAACGCTCCCTGTTTCCCCGAGATTTCCACCATTTTTAGAAAAAATATGTCGCATCTCCCCTGCTGTTCGGTTTCTGCTGTCAGTCATGACATCAACCATTATGGCAACGCCACCAGGGCCATAACCTTCATAACGAAGTTCTTCATAATTAGCTCCGTCTTCTCCGCCGCCGCCTTTTTGGATGGCTCTGTTGATATTATCGTTAGGCATATTGGCCGCTTTAGCATTGTCAATCGCAATTTTCAGTCTGAAATTATTATTCGGATCTCCGCCGCCGGCACGAGCAGCGACGATGATTTCTCTGGCTAATTTGGTAAATATCCTACCTTTGATGGCATCTGTTTTTGCTTTTTTGTGTTTGATGTTTGCCCATTTGGAATGTCCGCTCACATTTTATTCCTCCCCGATAATTACTTTAGAATATGGTTTTGTATTTTTCAAATCCATAAGCAAGAAAGTCATAGCCAAAATAAATGATAAGACGTCTGATACTGGTCCAGCTGCCCAGATCCCAGGCAGTTTATAATAGTGAGGCAGTATAAAGAGCAGTGGTGTCAGAAAAACAACCTGTCTGGACATACTGAGGAAGATCGCCTGTTTGGCTCGACCCGTAGCCTGAAAATATTGACTTGCCATAATCTGAGCCCCGACGATTGGTAACATAGCCAAGAATACTCTAAGCCCTTGAATGCCGACTTCCGTAAACTGTACGTTATCTTCACTGAAGAGAGCGATAAGATAACCCGGGAAAAGTTCAACCAGTATGAATCCCAGCAAGCAAACTGCTGTTGCAGCGATAAGAACGTAATTTAATGCTGTCCTGACGCGATCCATATTCCGGGCACCAAAGTTATAACCTAAAATAGGCTGCACTCCTTGAGCCAGACCGAAGACAGGCATCAAAATGACCATCGTTACCGCATTAATCACACCGAAAGCAGCAATGGCCATATCTCCTCCGTAAATCGCCAATCGATTATTGACCAATACGATAATCATGCTGGCAACAAGCTGAGTGGAAAAAGGTGAAAGACCGATGGCAATGATATCTTGAAATATCTTCATTTTCACCAGCAGATATTTCCTCTTAAGTTTAAGGTAAGATCGTTTCCCTAGAAAATAGGCTAATACCCAAATTGCTACGACCGTCTGAGAACAGACTGTCGCCAGAGCAGAGCCCTTCACTCCCAGATGGAAAACAAAGATAAACAAAGGATTTAGGATAATATTGAGTCCTGCTCCGATCAGCATTGATATCATCGCCGTCTTGGGATTACCCTCAGCCCGAATAAAGTTATTCATCCCGAATCCAATACTCATAGCTGGTATACCCAGGATAATGATATGCGTAAAATCCTTAGCATAAGGAAGAACATCACTGCTCGCTCCAAGAACGAGAAGAATCTTTTCGGTAAAGAACAAAAGCAAAATACATAAGACAATGGACATAAGTAAAAGAAGGGTAAACGCATTACCAATGATCTCTTCTGCTTCCTCTTTTTTGTTTTGCCCTAAACGGATGGATATCAGGGCTGTCGCTCCAACTCCGATCAACATACCAAAAGCCATTAAGACCAAGCTAATCGGATAGGATATGGCGATACCCGAAAGGGCCAGTGTACCTACACCGCGTCCTACAAACATTCGGTCCACAATATTGTAGATAGCATTTACCATCATCCCGACAATGGCAGGCATTGAGAATAAAAACAGTAGTTTACCTACTTTTTCTTCAGCCATTAATTTAGTACGATCCATATATTTTTCTGTCTCCTCTATCTAACATTGGTTCATTGCTAATAATATTTATTATGATTCAATTCCGTAATTTATAGATGAATAATACTTTTGATGGTACATGCTTAACCTATATATTTTATCATACCAATGACTAATCGCCAAGAATCTAAACTGAGATGAGGTCCTAATCTGACATCAGATTATCTTCTTCGGACAAGGCATGTGTCGCTATTAATACCTGGCCTAGGCTAAGCCTCCGTCTCCTGCCGGTAACTTTTGCGGATAATAAATCATTATCCCCATCTCTGCGGCTAAATCAAGGAGGATCTCAGTCAATAGTTTATTCTGAAAGACTCCACCGCTGATCACCATCCCTTTGCTTCCGATTCCGATCATTAAAGCAGTTTCCAGCATTGCACAAGCCAAGGAATAGTGAAACTTGTAAGCGATCTCTCCGGTGTCAACGTTATTTCTCAGATCGTGGATGATCCCTCTAAATAATGAATGGACTTTTACTCTTACTACACCAGAAACTAATTCTAACTGGATGGAATAAAGATAGGAGTTAATGTTATTTAAGTTACTAAGGTTAAAGGCATCTATTTTATGACTTAGGAGGATCTCCCTATCACTGTTACCCTCACCGATCCGTAGTGGCTGATCATCTATCTCCATACTTGATAACAGGCTATGGGGACTATCAGCGGATGAAGTCTCAGTACGGAATTTGGTCGATAGACTTATTTCTTTTAGTCCCTTATCGATTGGTTCTTTAGCTAAATGACTTATTTCTAGAGATTTGTATAATCTAGCAACCGCTTCTTGTCGATAAGCCTTTATTCTATTCCCTAAGATATCTGGTATTCCGGCTTGTCCGGGCTCGTTAAAATTCATCAACCAAACAGCAGCCCGACTTTCCAATTCGATAGCGGCTTGTCCTTCATACGTTACCTTGGTACATACTCCCAATAACCCACTGACAGCATCAAATAATCGTCCTGCACTTGAAGTATCAAAGATTTGAAATCTGCTTTTAAGTTGGGCTTCAAGAATATTTTTTTCTTCCAACGATAACCCTTGCCATAAACTCTCGGTTAAAGACCATTCGTCTTCTGACAGAAGCGTACGTAAATAAGCATAAGCAATCCTAAGGGGGTATTTTGCTCCGGCATCTCCCCCTGGTAAGGGGAGATAATCAAGATGTCCTACCCGTGTATACCCATCGGCATTGCCATAGATATATTCAAAGCCCCAGATCTTCCCGTCTTCACCATAACCCGTACCATCACAGATTAGTCCCAGCATCGGTTCATTCAAATCATATTCGGCCATGACACTGACATGGTGGGCGTGATGGTGTTGGACAGTATGCTTCGGACAATCCATCGCTTTGGCCATCTTAGTAGTTGCATACTCCGGGTGAAGATCATAAGCCACTTTCTGCGGGAAAACATTCACTACTTTCTGGTAGGAATCAAATTCCTGCTTAAAACGTTCAAAATTTTCATAGCCATGCATATCTCCAATATACTGACTCATGAAGGCCATATTGCCTGCAGCAAGACAGAAGGCATTTTTCATCTCCCCACCAAGACCGACAATCGGATCTCTGACCTCTTCCTGGAGGAGCAGTGGTAGAGGCACGTAACCCCTGGCTCTTCGGATAAATGTTGCCTTTCCCCCGATTACCTGTACGACTGAATCGTCACAGGGATGATAAATATCTCGATCGTGAGTGAGGAAATAATCGGCAATACCTCGCAAGCCGGTAAAAACACCTTCATTTTCATAGATGAGCGGTTGTCCGCTCAGGTTGGCACTGGTCATCACCAAAAAATCAAAAGAACCCTGGAAAAGAAGATGATGGATCGGAGTATAGGGAAGCATCATACCTAATGTATGCAAACCTGGTGCCACCCCTAAAGGTATTTTACTTTTGGATTTATTTTTCTTCGGTAATAAAACGATCGGTGCTGAGGGACCAAAGAGCAGCTCTTTTTCAACAGAAGTCACGTCCACTTCTCTGATAGCAGTTTCTAAATCCCGAGCCATTAAAGCAAAGGGTTTAGAACCGCGTTCTTTTGTCCTTCTTAAACGATTAACTGCATTCTCATTGTACGCATCACAAACGAGATGAAAGCCACCCAGACCCTTTACGGCCAGTATCGCCCCTTCTTCCAGTAATCTGATACCTATTCCCTGCTCTAGCAACTCATTGCCCTTATCATCAAATAGCTTGAGAGTTGGCCCACATTTCTTACAGGCCACAGGCTGGGCATGAAATCTTCGATCCTTGGGGTCTTCATATTCACGCTGGCAGTCCGGACACATGGCAAATTCCTTCATCGTTGTCTTGAAACGATCATACGGTCGATCATATATAATGGTGTAACGAGGTCCACAATTGGTACAGTTAATGAAAGGATAGAGATACCTTCGATCCGTTGGCTCAAACATCTCTCGCCAACAGTCCGGACATGTGGCAACATCCGGGGATATTAAGACATCATTCGTATCGGTCTTCTTACTTTGGATGATATGAAAATCCGAATACGATTGTATATCAACTTCTTGCTTCTTGATGGAAATGATGAAGGCAAGCGGTGGCTTATCCTCTACAAGCCTCTGATAAAAGGTATCAACATATGATCCTTCGGCATGAATATCTACACCATCACTGGAGTTTTTGACCCACCCTTTGATTTCAAGTTCTTCGGCAAGTCTAAATACGAACGGTCGAAAACCGACACCCTGAACTATACCATTGATATGGATCCGATATGCTTTATCCATACAAACCATCCACTTTCTGTATAAGACCAATTTAATTGGATATTATGAGCAATTATAATGAAAAAATAAATAGTAAAGATGTAGAAAAATATATCATTGTGTAACTACACAAACTACTTAATACAACACCATTGTAACAACCCTATTTTACACGTTTAAAATTTTATTAACAACTAAATATATGAGTCAATTTCATAATATTTGATTTCCGAAGGCGAGACCTCCAGAATCTT
>CAYZDF010000072.1:0-12047 GCA_964477085.1 uncultured Gracilibacteraceae bacterium
CTATTTTAATTGATGGAAGCTTCTTCCTGAAAAGATATAGAGCCATTAACAAGATCAGAAAGCCTGATCCAAAGAGAACAGCTAATGATCTTTGGGAGATGTGTTTAAAACATCTTAGCCAGCCCAAAAATGAAAATTGTAATCTATATCGAATTTTCTATTATGATTGTCTGCCCTATGATAAAAAGCAGCATAATCCTATATCAGGCAAGGTAATTGATTTTGCAAGGACGGAACAAAATAAATTCCAATGTGAATTTTTGGGAGAGCTAAGAAGGAAAAGAAAAGTTGCATTAAGACTTGGAATCCTGGAAGATAAAAAACGATGGATTATTAAACCGACTAAGGTTAAAGAATTATTATCAAAGAATATTACAATAGATGAATTGAGTGATGCAGATGTCCTCTATGACTTTAACCAAAAAATGGTTGACATAAAAATTGGATTGGATATAGCTTCAATGGCATTAAAGAAACAAGTTGATCAAATAATATTGGTTTCTGGTGATAGTGATTTTGTTCCAGCTTCAAAATTTGCAAGAAGAGAAGGTATAGATTTTATTCTTGATCCTATGTGGAACCCTATTAAACCAAATTTATTTGAACATATTGATGGTTTGGTTTCAAAAATCAAGAAGCCAATATTATCATAACAACATGTATTAAAGTCCTCTTATAGGATTATTAGCACTCCCTTGTATGCTCTCTGTGTAGCATCTATAAAGGATCGACCTAAGGTTTTTTGGGATAAAGATCATGAAGCAGAGCTTATAAAGCGATGGCTTGCTGTAAACATGGGGTTTTTGATCGGCCTGCAGATTTTTCAGGAACGAGGATTGGTGCTTAGGACAGCACAAAAGGAGGTTTGTTCTAAGCGCATTTATGCGCTTCCTTGGTTACTTTCTGCGAAGCATCTATTAGGACCGACCTTAGATTTTTTGGGATACAGATCATTAGGCAGAGCTTATGAAGCGATGGATTTGAAGAAAGCATTACTGTTTGAGTCCCGACAGAGTCGGGACGAGTTGTAATGCGTGGAATAAGCGATGCTGTTATGATCCCCAAAAAATCTAAAGTCTTGATCTTTTTGGTTACTTTTTGGATCAAGCCAAAAAGTAACATATCACCGTAAACCCCAAACCCTCCTATCCATCGTATCAAACTTATACGTCACGGTCGCATTCAGGAAGTAGTAGACATCATTGTATTTCGAGAATTGTGATGTATAGCCCTCGATATAGTCTGAGAACGAATACCTGCCTCCCAATTCCAGCCCGAAAGATAGCTCCGGACTCATCATGACCTTGCCCCCAAGGCCTGCCGGGATTACCAAAGCCAGACCCTTATCCCTGTATCCGCGCAGCTCAAGTGCCTCATTGGCGCTAACGATATAGCCAAGACCTCCAACTCCTCCAAAGGCATAAAGGTCAAACCTGGCAAGGAACCCGAAAAACCTGCTCCTGGCATCCAGTGTTCTGGGCCTGGTTCTGAGTATGTTTTTGCGTGTATATAAGTAGCTGTTCTCTGCCGTGTTCTTGAAAAGGTAGTACTCACCCAGAAGCGCTGTTTCAAGGAAATTGGTGGTCGAAACGAAACCCCTGCTGATATTTGACCCCCTCGCATCTGTTGAATTGAAAGAACCGACTGTCATGTTGAGTCTCACATTTAGCTCCTTCCACACCCTGTAAATGCCGGCTACAGATACATTATACCTTGTATGCTTAATGGTTAAATCCTTTAACCCAAGTAGATTTTCTGAAGGAGTGTAACCTCCTATGTCACCGAAGAACTGAGTCGTACCCATCCCTCCCATCAGCTCAAATCTCTGTGTTTTCCAGTACTGACCGGTAGACACCGTAGCTGCCATAAGCAGCACAGCAAACGATAAGATTGCTCTTCTCATGTCCTTCAGGTATTTGGATTGTCACCAAATTTAGCAAACAGACATGAGAAAACAAAATAAATTCAGTAATTGATAGTAAGAATGCTGTTGATTATCTGATATTTCCTAACGCCTCTTCATGTAGCGGGGAATGGTTGGCAGCTTGTAGGTAGCTGTTACATTAAGAAAATAATAGATGTCGTTGTGTTTCGAAAACTGCGAAGTGTAGCCGTCTACATAGTCACTGAATGCATATCGTCCGCCGAATTCAAGACCAAAATTCAAATCAGGGGAGTAGATATATTTTGCTCCGATTCCCAGAGGCCATACCATTGTAAAACCGCCCTGCCTGAGATCCCTTTCAGCAAGAGCCTCGTTCGGACTCACAGAATACGCCAGACCGCCAAGACCTGTAAAGGCATACATGTCAAACCTGGTGAAGAAATCGGTTATCACACTCTGAAACGCAGTTGAGCGTGGCCGGTTTCTGATTCCACCCTTTCTGCTGAAGTTGAAACTCCGTTCTGCCCGGTTCTTGATAAAATAATACTCTCCAAGGAATGATGTTTCCAGTGCATTGGTTGTGGAAACAAAGCCCCTGGCCACATTCGACCCCCTCTTATCGTTACTGTTGAACATTGCATAGTTCAGGTTGATACGTGCATTAAGATCCTCCCAGATACGGTAGTTGGCCCCCAACGATACGTTGAATCTTGTTTGCGCAATGGTTATGTCTCTCAGTCCGAGATAGTTTTCCGTGCCTGTAAATCCTCCTATATCTCCGAAAAAATGAGTTGGCCCAAAACCAGCGGTGAGCTCAATCCGCTGTGTTTTCCACAACTGTCCATTTGCCAAACCCACAGCCAGTATAAGTAATGTGAATGATATAATTGCCTTTCTCATAGTCTTAATGCCCTCAAAAACACTACCAAAAATACCAAACCATCTCCACATACACAAATATAATCATTTTTTACCCTGCGCCCAATGCCCTGAGCTCTGCGCTTCTTATTAAAACCCCACTGTCACCCCCGCATTAACCGTGGTTTTAACCCCCCGGTAAAACTCAGGCATCAACCTCACATCCCCCGCAATATCGCTTCGCACAACACTCATCCACACATAAAGATCATTCAATATCTGGTAGTCAGCATTGAGCCCAAACGACTTGTTACTCCACTCAACACTTTCAAGGGGTGGATTCCCGACACGGGGACTCCCAAGCAGGGTATGGTCTACACCCCGCACCGCATCACTATACCATAGCTTAATATCCATCGTACGAACCGGACGGTACCCCAGGGCAAAGTACCACTCCCGCGAATTGTCCTTCAGATAATGGCCCATATTGTATTGGTTGGTCTCGTAGGTCAGTGTAGGTACGTAGTGCTGAAATGTGAGAGGATAGTTGTAGGTGAATTCAGATGTAAAAACCAGGTTGTCGACGGGTAAATTGTATAGTGCTGCTCCTGCCTTATAGCTGAAGAAATTCCATTGGTCTGATTTATAAAAACGATATACCGACAGCTCATCAATAAACATCGTCGCATACAGATGCAGGTTCTTTATCTGCCGCGAGCTGACATCAATGAACATCTGCGAGTTCATATTGTCTATACCCGAGTTCATCGAATGGTCTACCGACTTATAGAACAACACCGGTATCAGAAAGACCGGATTAATACCATAGTCGCTGTAAATAATGCTGTTGCCTCCCGAGACATGAAGCTTTTCAAAAGGCATGAATGTAATCATGTTTGCTGCTATGTACTTTGTATGGTACACCCTGCGGTAGCTTGTTCCGTAGCTGTTGGTCACCCAATACGACCGGGTACTGTCCACTACCATCGATTTGAGCGAACCGTGAAAATAATTCAGCTCAAGCCACTTAACCGGACGCAGATTCAACCTGTATTGAAAGAATGGAGGAAAATCACCTGAAAAGATGTTGGTGCCATTATAACCGCTTCCCCATTGCACACCGTCATTCACAAAGGCAACACTTCCCCACTTCCATGAGTAGGTAATACCCGCCCTCATATCGCTCCAGTCGGTACCAAGCTTAACATGACCGCCTGGTCGGCGGGATAGGTATTCAGGCCGCCCCAGGAACGGTTTTTCATGATGGTCGCGTAATGATGCGTATATTGCCAGGTTACCAATGGTGGCAAACGCCTCGGCTCCGTTTCTCATATACCAGGCCTGGCCGGTACTGTTCCTGAATATCTCTCCTCCGGCAATCGGATTAAGAGTTATCTTAAACAAATCGTCGCTGTAGTGCAGAAGATCAAGACGCTTACCCCTGCTGCCATAGTCACCCGTCTCCTTACCGAAGTCACGCAGGTAAAACTCAATCTCCGCGACCTGGCGTGATGTAAGCAACTCCGGCTGCTCCTTCGCCTGCGTCAACCAATTTGCAATATCCTTGCGGCTGTAAGGCTTTACCACCTGGTTAACATTTATCACCCCCGCCGCCGCCAGCTCATCAATAAACCTGTAAACACCATGATTCTGCAACGGATGCGGCACCACCTGACCCATTGCCAGCAACGAGAACAAAATTGAAGTAAGGCACGAGGCAAAGGTTTTATTCATACTATAAGCTATAAGGGAGAGGTTCTAAAGGTTTACTTCTGTAGCTATTTGGGTAAGGAATAACCTGACTTCGTCAGCGGGGATGCTTTCACACATGAATTCTACTTCCTCTGAATAGTCGACATCATCAAAATAAGCCAATTGGGCCCTGAACATCTTCTCGGAAAAAAACTGACCGTATATCTTATTGGCTGAAGCCGATATTTCTTCGAAGGAATAGTGATATTTAAGAATAAAATATAGATCAACATAGTCTTTCCATTTAGATCTTCTACCCAAAGCGTAGGCTTTCATTGCTGCAAGATCTCTTAATTCAGGCATTCTGGCGATACTTTTATAGTCTCTTTTTGCCTCTATCCTGAATGGATATTCGAAAAATGTGAACTTGACATTGTTGATAATAAGGTTTATCTGATCCTCTTTGTTTAGAATGATATTGTAACTGAAGCCTGAATCCTTTAACGTCGTGATTATTCTTTTGGTATTAAGATTCGAATTCTTGAAAAGGTCAAAATCTATCGAACTGCGGTGCCCGATATAAAGGGCGATCGCCGTGCCTCCAGCCAGGTAATATTCTCTTTTGAAGGTTTTTAATAGGGGCAGGAGTTTTACCTGGTCATCTGAAAGAACCTCCTTATGCATATTGAGAGAAAATTAGATTGAAGAAATGGTAAATTTCAGGAAGGTAGTTCATTCTTTTTCTGCCGGTTGCAGCTTTCAATATCTGTGCAATCTCTTTTTTCCCCAACAGCCTGGATAATTCACGAACATCATCCAGGGTACCGTAATTCAGGATAACCTCGACAAGCAACTCCTTACTTATTTCTTCTTTTCTTCTGTGAGGAGTATACCAGAAAAGATGACTTCTGTTAAGAATAAACTCTTTTATTTCAGGACTATTCATCGGCTTATACAATACCCAAAATTAGTCATTTTTATCGAGAAAACCTTACCTCCTCTGCCCCGTGCCCTACGCCCTTGTATGCCTATTACGCCCTTCTATGCCATCTACGCCACCTACGCCCTTCTACGCCATCTATGCCACCTACGCCCTTTTTTTATGCCTTCTACGCCCTTTTTTTATGCCTCCTACGCCCTTGTACGCCCTTTACGCCCTTTTTTACCAACCACAACACTTTCCCAATCCTCAAAAAATAATACGGCAACACCCCCCACACACTATTCTTCCAGTACCTTTCTTTCATAAACCTGAACCCGGGAAATATATCACCAATCACAAAAATCAGCTTGCGGTGCAAACCCGGTATACCTCTCACAGTCTCACGATAAATAACCCTGCTGTCACCAACCGGATTCCCTTTCGGATTCCCAAGAAAAGAGACAAAAAGGTCAACAGCAGACGCGGAAGGCTCGTAATGATACTTCTCCGGCAACTCAACACCCATGAATACACGCAATAACCCAAGCTTGTTGCGAAGTTCCTCTTCCAACCCCACCTCTGCCGAATGCTCAAACGCAACACCAACAACCTCCTCAGCGCCATGGAAATCAATCATCGCAACCAGATCATTATACTGCCGCAACTGCGAATTCCCATCCTTCTCATGCTGCACCAGGTGCGATAAAAGGTACAAAAAATGCAACCCCGGCGGCGGAATCTTAACACTCTCACTCCCGTAGGGAGTACCGCAATCTACCTTCTTTCCAAATCTGAAATCTGAAATCGTTAATCTGACATCTGATATCAACTGGGCCTCCTCTATCATCTTCGCAGTAACTCTATCACCCTTCCCCCAAAAGAGCCCATGATGTATCTCCACCGAAAAACCTCCTTTTACCAGCGAAGGCAGATGCTTCCCCACATGCAACGGAATCAGCCTGTGCAGCGGCGACTTGAAAGGCAGTGGCTTGAAACCTGCAGCTTGCAGCCCTCTCCAGGCTTTCATACACTTCTCACGAGGCAGCAGGATATCGGCATCCGACATAGGCCGCAGCCCGCTTTCACGGTAGACCGACAATTCAAGGGCAGTTCCCTTCAGCAGCACCGGTACTATCTCTGCACATGACAGCACCTTAGCTGCATCCCTCAGCGAGGTCATTATAAACGAGTTTCGTGCAATGCTCCTGAAACTCTGGTTGCGCAAACCCTGGTATAGCGTTGGAGGCAGCACCTCCCTCAACCCCGTCTCAGCAATATTCTTCTGAACGAACCCCGCCACTCCGTGCTCATTAACAAGCCACATAAACCGCTCTGCACTCCCTGCAGCAACTACCTCGGCCAAAGTCTCACCGGCGCCCGACAATGGCCTCATGCCTGAAAGCAATAGCAAAGCCTTCAGCTCAGCAGGCATTGAAGCAAAAGCAAAGTTTAGTGTCATTAACCGGATTGTTAATAAAAATCAAATATACATAATCTGTGTCTGAATAAATTGTTTGCAACCTTGCCACATTTATATTGGTCATAAATGCTAAAGGTGTTAATTTTATGACCTGAAATCAATGACCTGTCAAACCTGAACCTATGGCAACGAGAAAATTCAGGATATTCTCATTTCTGCTTGACATATTGGTGCTTGCATTCTCGTTCCTATTCATGGTCTGGACAAAGCCCGCCAGCCTGCGGCACTACCTCCCGACCCACCTCCCCTTCTTCCTCATGCTGGCCGGCATCTGGCTGATCGTCTCTCTCCTTAACGGCAAAATGCATAGAGGCAAGATCGTCAACCTCAAATCCCTCTTCCTCAGGGTCCTCTCCAGCAATATCGTTTCTCTCGGTCTGGCAGCTCTTATCATGTACTCCTTCCGTGAGTATGACTACTCCCGTACAATTGTGCTCGGAACAACTCTCATGGCCACCTTTCTCGAACTGGTCGCCGGTGTTCTCTATCTTGCTTATAAGAAGGCGGTCATTCAGGAACCGGAACTCCCTCATCCTGGCAGGAGAAACGGAATGCCGACAGAGACGGAAATGGTCGGAGAGATAGGAGAGTGCGTGTTAAATAATAACGGCCAGTTCAATATCAACACAGAGCTGGTTGAGGCGATAACCATGGAGGCTGGTGATGAAATGGCACATGGAATTATGTCAATGGTAGGTGATAAATATGGCACCGAACATGTACTCCTATCAACAGGAACAATAACTAATATTCTGTCTTTAGGCAAGGAGAGCCACGACTATATAATAAACCTCAGAAACCTTAACCGGATAAAAAATCTTGACGAATTCATTGATGCTGTGAATAGCAGACTTAAGAAAAACGGGTATTTCTTTTGTTGCGTCGAGACTAAAAATCAAAGAAAGGAGAGATATCTGAAACGATTCCCTCCGGTTCTCAACTACATCCTTTACACCTTCGACTTCGGTTTTAATCGCATTCTGCCCAAGCTAAGGCTTACCCGGGGTATTTACCTCTTCCTTACAGGAGGCAGAAATATGGTCATTTCACGTGCCGAAGCTCTCGGTCGCATCAGCAGGGCAGGATTCAAAATTACTCAGGAGTCTTTCATTGGTGATAACCTCTGCATTGAAGCGGTTAAGAAGTCTCTGCCGGTGAAATCTCATAATCATAACTATGGATTGCTGATAGCATTGAACCGGATTGGCAGGGATGGTAAGATGTTCAGGGTCTACAAGCTACGCACCATGCACCCATATTCGGAGTACCTGCAGGAGTATGTTTATAACCTTTACGAACTTCAGGAGGGAGGCAAGCTACGTAACGACTTCCGGATTACCTCATGGGGTGCAATTTGCAGGAAGATATGGCTCGATGAATTCCCGATGGTGATTAACCTCTTTAAGGGAGATATGAAGATCGTTGGTGTGAGACCTTTGAGCAGACACTACTTCGAACTCTATTCAAAAGAGATGCAGGAGAGAAGAGTAAAGTACAAACCCGGACTCCTTCCCCCATTCTATGCAGATATGCCTGAAACACTCGAAGAGATACAGGAGTCTGAGAGGCGATACCTTGATGCCTGGGACAAAAACCACTTGCTTACAGACATATCCTATTTTTCCCGTTCTGTCTGGAACATCCTCTTTCGCCATGCACGCAGCAACTGATACCAAATGCAACAGCTTATTAACAAAATAAAACCATGGTCAGGCTGGTTGTTGCTTGCATGGTTCATAGTGGTACTGGCTCTGGCACTTATTCCAACCCCTTCATCAATTGACACAAAACTCGATATCGGCAAAATCGAAATCCGTTTCGATTACCTCTACCACATCATAACCTTCGCCATAGCCACCCTTCTGGCAGTTTTGTATTCACAAAAACCTTTCCCTTCCCCTGAGCCCCCCGCCCTGCGCCCTGCGCGGAGAAGCAGGCTTGTTATTTTTATAAGCCTGATTCTCCTTTTTTCTATTGCTCATGAGTACCTCCAGAAACTTATCCCGTACCGCTCCTTTAACATCAACGACATCATCAGCAACCTCCTTGGTGTCATTTTGGGCATAATTATAGCAATACTCCTACGTCGCCACCTTCGATAATCCGGTTTTATTGGATGAACATTTAATTTTTTAGGGGTATGAGAATAAACGCCGACGGCAAATATCAGACACCGGTATTATTATTCTGTCGGCGTACGAACCCCTTATAGTACATGGGGTTTTACTTTTTACCTGGCCTGCAGATTTTTCAGGATATGGGATAGAAGAATTGGACAGTACTTTCGGGCGTGTCGTATTAATAGTGATCGAAAGCATTACTGTCTGAGCACTGAAAGGCAGTGCGAGTTGTAATGCGACTTACTGTCCAAGGCGGCTATCCCCTGAAAAATCTGAAGCCTTGACTTTTCTTTGCTACTTTGGCTCCGCCGAGCTCCTCTGCTTTGCATCGTCGGTTCTTTGTGTCCAAGACAAAGAAAGTAGTAAGAGCAAGAAAAAGTAAAATACTATCTTTGAATAATTTTAAAAGTCAATCCACCGTGAAAAAAATATTAATTGTAGTAATGCTGTTAACAGCCTTTACAGTAGTCACCTCCGCCCAGGTTCGCCGCGTCGCCCCCAATAAACCATATCTGATTTTGAACAGCCGCCCGGGCTACATCACTATTAATGAGTTTACCAGTGGTTTCGGTCTATCGGGTACTTACTCTCCTTATTCTAAGTATTACTTTGGCTTTACCACTATTCATGGTTACCAGGTTGACCAAAACTTTGCTTTTGGAGCAGGCACCGGTATCTCATACTATAATGACGGAATACTGATTCCACTATTCGTAAATATGAGATACAGGATCATAGTAAGTACGATTACTTTCTATGCTTTTGGCGATGCCGGATTCCTCTTCAGCCCTGATGATCTTAATAAAGAGACAAGGATCTTTCTTAATGCCGGTCCTGGTATGCGGTTGGCAATCAACTCAAAAATTGCCTTAAATGTAAGTCCTGGAATAATGACACAAATGGGACCAACAAGCCGTGCTTCTTTCCTCAATTTCCGGATAGGTGCAACATTTAAGCCCAATTGATGATCCAATATTTATTGGGTCTCTTCATCCCAATTATTTTCACAATACCATAATTGATTATATTTGCGTCGCTTTCGAATTACCACTTCGATGGAAGTCTCTGACAACAATACGATAAAGAAAAGTAACGAGGAGAAATGGTACGCTCTCTATACCCGCCCCAGGGCGGAAAAGCTTGTATTTAGACGTTTGATTGAGATCGGCATCGAAACCTTCCTGCCTCTTCAGAAAACACTACGTCAATGGAGTGACAGGAAAAAGACTGTTGAGAAGCCGCTTATCCCGTCTTATATTTTTGTAAAAACAAAGAGCAAGTATTTCCCGAATGTCTATCACACTGAGGGTGTTGTCTCATTCGTGCGTTTTGAAGGAAAACCGGTATGCGTAACCCAGAGAGAGATAGACAATCTTAGAATTCTGGTCGACAGTAATGCCGACATTGAGCTGTCAGATGAAAAGTTCGAGAAAGGAGAGTATGTGAAAGTCACCACTGGCGCCCTTAATGGATTAACAGGAGAGCTTATAAGCAGTGGTGACAAGAAGAAGGTCCTGGTCAGAATCGAATCCCTCGATAAGAATATTGTCGTAACCATCCATACGGCCTTCCTCACCAAACTACCCCGCAAGGATATTTAACCCCAGCAACCGGCAATAATAGGATCAGTTTTTCTGAATTCTTTTCTTTCTTTGGTGGTTACCCCGCCGACTGAGAACAACCCTAACCGCCAGTTTCCTCACGTCAGCGTACTAACCATTCGTTTCGCATGTTTGACACTTTATTTGGCCTGCAGATATTTCAGTTTATAGACTACTATTCTTCAAAAAATATCAGCAAAAGCTTTCGTTACTAACAAAAAATAGTTAGCTTTACAAACGAAAACTATATACTTATGCTCTCTAAGCTAATAATTGAAGAGATAGTTGATTCACAATCTGAACGCCTGAAGCAACTCGAAACGGGTCTGAAACGCGAATTTCCTGACTTTAAGTCACTTACTTCTCATGCCCTTATTGTAACAGGTATCAGACGATGTGGCAAGAGCACGCTCTTACAGCAAATGAATGAAACTCTTACCGGTAAGACTCTTTACCTTAATTTTGAGGATCCCCGGTTAGCCGGGTTTGATATCAGCGATTTTAATCGTCTTCAGGAGATTATATCTGAAAGAGGAGTAAATTTTCTCTTTTTTGATGAGATACAGGGTATTGATAAATGGGAGAACTATGTGCGCTTCAGACTAGACGAAGGTTACAGGGTTTTTATAACCGGATCGAATGCCTCCATGTTGAGCAAGGAGCTGGGAACAAAACTAACAGGAAGGCACATAAGCAAAGAACTATATCCTTTCTCATACAGGGAGTTTATTGAATTTGAAGGTCGGCCTGCCGACGATGAGTCCGCTTTTAAATATATGAAGTATGGTGGATTTCCGGAAATGATTAAAACAGGGTTGCCCGAAATCCTGATGCATATTTTTAATGATATAGTCATACGTGATATTTCTTTGCGATATGGAATCAGAAATACATCAGTATTGCAGCAGTTATCTGTCTGGCTTGTGTCTGAAGCTGCAAAGCCTATTACAGGAAATAGCCTAAGGAAAAATTTTGATATTGGTTCGTCTTCGAGCGTTATGGAATACCTTTCTCATCTTAGCGATGCATATTTGTTTTTCTTTGTGCCAAGGTTCAGCTATTCACAAAAAGTACAGATGGTCAATCCCAAAAAGGTATATTCAATTGACAACGGTCTTATTACGGCAAACTCAGTATCATTTGGCAATGATCTGGGACGCTTGCTGGAGAACATGGTCTTTATGCATCTACGACGGAAGGTCAATAGAATTTATTATTTCAAAGAGAACAAGGAGTGTGACTTTGTCGTGTTCGAAAGCGGTAAATTACCATCACTTTATCAAGTTTGCTGGCAGCTCGAAACGAACAATCTTGATAGAGAATTAGCTGGTCTGACGGAGGCAATGGATTTCTTTGGTGTTAAGGAAAGCACGGTTATAACCCACAACCAATTTGACTCATTTAATATATCAGGGAAGAAAATAGCTGTCAGACCATTTTATCATTGGGCTGGAGAATAATGTGTTTTACTGACCTGAGATTTTTTGGG
>CAYZDF010000073.1:0-11991 GCA_964477085.1 uncultured Gracilibacteraceae bacterium
ACAAAATGTTTGTGAATAACTTTTTTACGTGATTTTTTTATCTTTAAGAATATCTACAATGCAGGAGGTTTAATAATGTCTCCTAATACTATTTATCTCAATGCTTTTTGGGAGAACATTCTAGAAAAGCTAAAGAACGAATTATCTAAACCCAGTTTTGATACCTGGCTTTCTTCCACTAAGCTGATTGATTTTTCAAATAATAAACTAACCATCGGTGTAGTAAATGAATTTGCTAAAGATTGGTTAGAAAGTAGATATTCCGCATTAATTAAATCAACGGTTCAAAATTACCTCAATGCACCTGTTGCCTTAATATTTGTTGCCGATAACGATCAGAGCATTGAGCCTCATGTTGAAACTCAAATGAACTTCGGTATTTTATCACATCCTTTAAACCCTAAATATACTTTTGATACATTTGTCATTGGAAACGGCAATCGATTTGCTCATGCAGCAGCCTTAGCTGTCGCAGAATCACCTGCAAAATCCTACAATCCTTTATTTGTATATGGTGGAAGTGGTTTAGGTAAAACACATTTAATGCATGCAATCAGTCATATCATTTCCAAAAACTTTCCCACTATGAAAATTCTCTATGTAACTGGTGAACAGTTTACCAACGAATTAATTGACTCCATCCGCTACGAAAGACAGGTAGAGTTCCGTAATACATACCGAAAAATTGATGTTCTTTTAATTGACGATATCCAGTTCCTTGCTGGTAAAGAAGGTACTCAGGAAGAGTTTTTCCATACATTTAATACACTATATGAAGCAAATAAACAAATTATCATCTCGTCAGACCGGCCTCCTAAAGAAATTCCAACACTAGAAGAAAGACTCCGTTCCAGGTTTGAATGGGGATTGACTACCGATATTAACCCTCCAGATTACGAAACACGTATTGCTATTCTTAGAAAAAAAGCTCAACTTGAGAACTTTATTGTTCCCGATGAGATTATTATCTTTATTGCCTCGGAAATCCAATCCAATATCAGAGAATTAGAAGGTGCACTCAGTAAAATTACAGCTTATTGTATGCTAACCAATCAGCCGATCACTGTCAATTTGGCCGAAGAAATTCTTAAAGATATGATTCCACAGAAAAATCAAAAAATAATTTCTATTGAGCTTATTCAAAAAACAGTTGCTGAGCACTATAAAATGTCTGTTCAAGACTTTAAACAAAAGAAAAGAACAAGGACAGTATCTTTTCCCAGACAAATAGCGATGTTCCTCTGCAGAGAACTTACCGATCTTTCCTTACCACAAATTGGAGAAAAGTTTGGAGGAAGAGATCATACAACCGTTATTCACGCTTATGATAAAATTAATAATTTAAAAAAAAGAGATCCCTTAGTGGAAAAGAGTATTAATGATATCATCACCAAAATAAAATCAAACTAATCACTTTATATGTGCAGATCAAATAATACTATCATTGGGAAATCATTATACCATGAAAATGTGGATATTTTTATGACATTTCCACATGATATCAAATATTTTTCCAGTACAAGAATACAGTGTCAGTGATAGTCACTCCAAGTTATCCACATTATCTTGAGGTATACGACTACTAATACTAATTAATATCCTATTATTAATAAACACAAAATATGATAGATAAAATAAATATGGGATATATTTCTTAATCCTATTTCAAATATTTAGGAGGTTAAGATGAAAATATTATGTAAGAAAGAAGATTTAATTATAGGCGTTAATACGGTCCAAAGAGCAGTTTCGTCTAAGAATACGTTGCCTATTCTACAAGGAATTAGGCTAAGAACTGAAGGCGAAGTTCTTTGGTTTGAAGCAACAGACTTAGAGATAGGTATTCGCTGTCAGGTACCCGTTGAGATTCAGGAGGAAGGTCAGGTCGTTCTTCCGGCCAGATTATTCTCTGAGATTGTAAGAAAACTGCCTGATACAAATATTCTAATTGAATGTACAGATCACAATGTTAATCTATACTACGATAATTCTAATTTTTCTATTAATGGTTATGACCCCGAAGAGTATCCTGAAATAGCCGATATTTCAACATTTGATGTTATTGAAATACCAGCAGTTCTTTTTAAGAGAATGATCAAGCAAACCATTTCAGCCTGTGCCATTGAAGAAACCAGACCCGTTTTTACTGGAATATTATTGCAAATAGATAAAGAAAATTTGTATTTGGTTAGTACAGATACTCATAGATTAGCCTTTAGTAAAGCTTTAATAACAGGTAATGATAAGGAATTCAAAGGAATCATACCCTCAAAAACCATGCAAGAAATCTATCGGCTTTTAGGGGATGATGAAATACTTACCATTAAATTTAATAGTACCAGAGTAATTATGACCTTTGGATCTGTTCATATTGTGACACGGTTAATTGAAGGTCAATTTCCCAGTTACAAACAAGTTATACCCCAAACCTGTCAGACAAAGCTTTTGATTAATACCAAAAAGTTCATGGATACTGTAGAAAGAGCATCGTTATTATCAAAGGATAACTATCTAAAAACCAATACTGTACGCTTTAATATTGAAAGTTCTCTTATCAATATCAACCAGTATTCAGAAATGGGTAAGATTTCTGAGCAGATAGAAATTGAACAAGATGGAGAAGATGTTGCTATTTCCTTTAATGCTAAATTCATTATTGATATCTTAAAAGTTGTTGATACTGAGAACATTGTGATGGAGGCATCTGGGTCTTTTAGTCCTTGTGTTTTCCGTCCGGAAAATGATGATAACTACCTTTGTCTTGTATTACCACTCAGAAATTAAATTAATATATATCTATGTATATTAAAGATTTTCATTTACATCATTTTAGGAATTATAAAGAACAAAAAATTGAATTCCAGCAGGGGATTAATCTTCTGATTGGACCTAACGGACAGGGTAAAACCAATGTTCTGGAAGGGATCTATTATCTTCTTACAGGAAAATCTTATCGAGTCAAACTGGAGAATGAACTCATCCTCTGGGGCGAAAAGAACTTTTATTTACAGGCTTCCTTCAGAGTAGCTGACCGTTTATTAAGACTTGAAAGCTATTATGAAACTGGAAAGAAAGTAATTAAAATAAATAACTTATCCTGTAAAAGACTCTCAGACTACGTTGGTACAGTAAACGCAGTCTTTTTTTCTCCGGATGATCTTAATATTGTCAAGAAAAGTCCCAATGAAAGAAGACGTTTTCTGGACTTACTAATTTCTCAAGTCAGACCTTCCCATATTACTTTGCTCAATTCTTATCTCAAAATTATTCGCCAAAAAAATACTTTATTAAAAACAGAAAAGAATCATCATTATTTAAGACAGCAGCTTCCAGCCTGGAATGGACAACTTATCACGATTGGCACAAAAATTATTCAAAACCGATGGGAATTTACCAAAATACTCAATAATTACTGTCGCCCTATTTTTAGAGAAATTTTTTCTTCTCAGGATAATATGGAGTTATCCTATATTGCTTTGGGGAGAAAAAACATAGACGAAACAATATGTCTGTTTCCTGAGATAATGGAAAATAAAATGGAACAAGAAATAGAGAGAAAAACAGTCTTGATAGGGCCTCACAGGGATGAACTTATGATTGATTTAAACGGAAAATCAGCAAGATTATTTGGATCCCAAGGTCAGCAACGTTCTATGGTTCTTTGTTTGAAGTTAGCTGAGATGGAAATAATAAAGAGTAAGAAAGATGAATACCCGATTTTACTGTTGGATGATGTACTTTCTGAATTGGATGAATTTAGACGAGAATATTTGCTCAAGTATATCAACACGTCTGATAAGCAGACAATTATTACGATGACAGGAGCAGATGACAAAGTTATTACCAATGATATTGCTGTTTATGAAGTTTACAAAGGGATGATAAGGAGGGAACACTAGATGTTCTTGCATTTAGGCAGTAACTATATGGTTCATAAAGAAAAGGTCATTGCTATTCTTGACTTAGAAACGGCAGGAAGTAGTCAGATTTCTCGTCATTTTATTAACAACATTATGAAAAGTGGAAAAGTCCTTAATATTTCTGAAGAGGGAAAAGAGAAATCATTCGTCTTAAGCGATAATGGATATTATTTATCACCCATTTCTTCTTCAACCTTATTAAAAAGATCGATGAACAACGCAGGGCTTGATATGATCTAAGATAATATTTTCATGAGAAATAAGAACATATGCATAAACATAGTCTTATTAACCTCTCAAGAAACAGAGAGGTTTTTAAGTGTAAGCAAGAACAGATTTGAAAAAAGGCCATTTTTATAGTATAATATTAAGGTTAAAGGATAAATTTGGGAGGGAGCAGCTTTGCAAAAAATATCGGAAATTGACCCGATTCAAGAACCTGTCTCCGAATATAATGCCGGTCAAATTGAAGTACTTGAGGGATTGGAAGCTGTTCGCAAACGTCCGGGTATGTATATTGGCTCTACGAGTAGTAGAGGTTTACATCATCTTGTTTATGAGATTGTAGACAACAGTATTGATGAAGCAATGGCAGGATACTGCGACGAAATACAAGTAACCATTCATCCGGAAAATAGTATTACTGTCAAAGATAATGGACGTGGTATTCCGGTCGATATCCATGCTAAACTCGGTAAACCTGGTGTAGAGGTTGCTCTGACAGTACTGCATGCTGGTGGAAAATTTAATGGTGATGCTTATAAGGTTTCAGGTGGATTACACGGTGTAGGGATGAGTGTTGTAAACGCACTTTCTGTCTGGTTGAAAGTAGAAATCAGGAAAAACGGCAAAAAATACTACCAAGAGTATTCAAGGGGAAAGGTCTGTTGTGAACTAAAGGAAATTGGAAATTATAGAGGAAGATCAGGAACGATGATTACTTTTCAGCCAGATCCTGAGATCTTTGAAGACCTCGTCTATGATTATGATATCCTTTCTCATCGACTTAAAGAACTATCTTTTCTCAATAAAGGTGTGACCATCACACTGATCGACGAGAGGACAGATACCAAAGAAGTCTTTAGTAACAATGATGGTATAGTCGATTTCGTCAAACATCTGAATAAAAATAAGGATCCTATTCACCCTAAGCCAATTGTATTCGAAGCAGATAAAGATAATACACAAGTAGAAATTGCTTTGCAGTATAACGATGGGTATTCCGAAAATCTTTTTTCCTATGCGAATAATATCAATACTACTGAAGGCGGAACACATGAAGCAGGATTCAAAGCTGCACTAACGCGTGTCATTAATGATTACGCACGTAAAAACAATATCTTGAAGAGTAATGAGAACAATTTAAGTGGTGAAGACGTCAGAGAAGGGCTAACAGCTATTCTCTCGGTAAAAGTAAGAGAACCGCAATTCGAAGGACAAACCAAGACAAAGCTCGGAAATAGTGAAGTTCGTTCAATCGTCGATAGTATTGTCGGTGAAGGACTATCAACATTCTTTGAAGAAAATCCTTCAATTGCCAAAAAAATTATCGAAAAAGGATTACAGGCAGCCAGAGCAAGACTGGCAGCGCGCAAAGCGAGAGATCTCACCAGAAGGAAGAATGCTTTGGAAAGTACATCCCTTCCGGGAAAACTAGCGGATTGTTCCTGGAAAGATCCCCGGTATTGCGAAATGTACCTGGTGGAAGGTGACAGCGCGGGTGGGTCTGCAAAGCAGGGAAGGGATCAGAAATTCCAGGCGATTTTACCCCTCCGCGGAAAAATTTTAAATGTTGAAAAAGCACGTTTGGATAAGATATTAGCCAATACGGAGATCCGGGCGATGATTACGGCATTGGGTACTGGTATCTCTGATGATTTTGATATTGAAAAAGCTCGGTATCATAAGATTATGATTATGACAGATGCCGATGTAGACGGATCTCACATCCGAATATTATTACTGACTTTCTTTTATCGTTATATGAGACCGCTAATAGAGCATAACTATGTCTATATCGCACAACCCCCATTATTCAAGATCAAGAAAGGCAAAGAAATCCAATATGCCTATAGCGATCACGAGCTTGCACGAGTCCTGGAAAAGGTGGGGAGAGAAAAAACAGAAATTCAACGTTATAAAGGTCTCGGCGAAATGAATGCGGAACAGCTCTGGGAAACAACGATGGACCCGGAGACCAGAACCATCCTTCAGGTAAAAATGGAAGATGCTATTAAGGCGGATGAATTATTCACGATGCTGATGGGTGATAAAGTTGAACCACGTAAAGAGTTTATCCAAAAGCATGCGAAAGATGTACGAAATCTAGATATCTAAGAAAAGGAGCGGAAGCCTGTGTCCATGGAACTTTTTGGCGGCAAGGTTCTGCCGATCGAGATTTCGGAAGAACTAAAAAAATCGTTTATCGATTATTCGATGAGCGTTATTGTCAGCAGAGCCCTCCCTGATGTAAGGGATGGTTTAAAACCAGTTCATCGCAGAATATTATATACTCTACACGAGTTAGGGATGACTCCTAATAAATCTTATAGCAAATCAGCGAGACTTGTCGGTGATTGCATGGGTAAATTTCATCCCCATGGCGATGCTTCTATTTACGATGCAGTTGTGCGAATGGCTCAGGATTTTTCCAGTCGTTATCCCTTAATTGACGGGCATGGAAATTTCGGTTCAGTCGATGGAGATTCTGCTGCAGCGATGCGTTATACCGAGTTGAGAATGTCCTCGTTAGCACCGTATATGTTGGCCGATATAGATAAAGATACCGTTGATTTTGTACCAAACTATGATGAGAAGGAAAAGGAGCCTGTTGTATTACCGGCGAAATTCCCTAACCTATTAGTCAACGGTTCTTCCGGAATTGCTGTAGGTATGGCAACCAATATCCCCCCTCATAACTTGGGTGAAGTTATTGAAGGTGTCATCTATATGTTGGACCGCCAGGACCAAACGGATGGCGAAGTTAGAATTGAAATTAAAGACCTCATGAAATATATTAAAGGACCTGATTTTCCTACCGGTGGATTACTCATGGGTACGGAGGGGATAGTCAGTGCCTATACGACGGGTAAAGGATCGGTCAAAACTCGTGCCAAGGTTAATATTGAAAAAATTGAGAAGAACGGAAAAATGCAAATTGTTGTTACAGAGATTCCGTTCATGGTTAATAAATCGAGACTTATTGAAAAAATAGCTGAATTGGTACAAGAGAAGAAAATTGATGGAATCACTGATTTAAGAGATGAATCAACGCGTAAAGGAATGCGTATTGTTATTGAATTAAGACGAGATGTTAACCCACAGGTTATTCTTAACCAACTCTATAAACATACACAGATGGAAGACGGTTTTGGCATCAATCTTCTGGCTCTCGTGGATGGAACTCCTAAGGTCTTAAACCTTAGGGAAATGCTGGAGCACTTTATCAATCATCAGAAAGAGGTTATCATCCGACGCAGTCGCTATGAGCTACAAAAGGCAGAAGATGAAGCTCATATTGTGGAAGGTCTGAGGAAGGCTCTCGACTTTATCGATGAAGTTATTGAAATTATCCGTTCTTCCAAAGATGATGTAACAGCCAGGAATAACCTTATTGAACGTTTCGAATTCAGTGAGAGACAAGCCCAGGCCATTCTGGATATGCGTTTAAGACGACTTACCGGTCTGGAAAGAGAAAAGCTAGATGAACAATACCAGAAGTTACTGGACGAGATCGCCTATCTTAAGGCTGTTCTGAGTTCTGATAAAATGGTTAGAGGCATTGTCAAAACAGAACTCAAAGAAATTAAAAATAAATTTGCAGATTCACGACGCTCGGAAATTACCTTTGATGCTACCAAGATGGAGATCGAAGATCTAATTGCTGAAGAAGACGTTGTAATTACAGTTACTCATAGGGGCTATATTAAGCGATTACCTTTGACAACTTATCGGAGTCAGCGTCGGGGTGGCCGAGGTGTGAGCGGGATCTCCACAGGTGAGAATGATTTTGTGGAAAGGCTGTTTATCACTTCCACGCATCATTTTATTCTTATATTTACATCCAAAGGCAAAGTCTATCGCTTACGGGCACACGAGATTCCGGAAGCAAGTCGCACCGCCAAGGGTACAGCTATTGTCAATCTCCTGAATCTTTCTCAGGATGAGCAGGTAACTGCGACCATGGCCATCAAAGAGTTTAAAGGAGATTATTACCTCCTGACGGCTACAAAAAATGGTACCGTTAAGAAAACAGCTCTTCAGGAGTACGATACTCAAAGACGGGATGGCCTCATTGCTTTGACCTTGGACGAGAATGATGAACTAATCGGTGTTCGCTTGACCAGAGGTAATGATGATGTTCTTATCGCAACACATCATGGGCTCGTGATCCGCTTCCCCGAAGAAGATGTTCGTTCCATGGGACGTACAGCACGTGGCGTTCGCGGTATCAGTCTAGGTAAGAAAGATTTTGTCATGGCGATGGATGTTGTCGATAGCTCTGGCGAAAACCTTGAATTACTCACTGTAACGGAAAATGGCTTTGCCAAGCGTACTGAACTCCAGGAATTCCGTAAGCAAGGACGTGGCGGGAAAGGAATTATCGGGCATCGGGTTACATCAAAGACAGGTCCGCTTGCTGGTATGAAAGTAGTAACAGCAGATGAAGAATTGATGGTTATCACCGATGAAGGAATCGTTATCCGTCAGGAAGTCAATGGTATTTCTCTCCAAGGCAGATCTGCTCAAGGAGTGACTGCTATGAGAACGGGAGAAAGCAAAGTCGTTGCCATTGCTAAATTTGTAAGTAAAGACGAAGAATAATTCTAATTATATAATTGACACATACAGGGAAAATATTATGATTAACAGATTTATAGGGGGAATCAATCATGGCAGAAATTGCATCGTGGAAAGTCAAGACCGGATTAGCCGAAATGTTAAAAGGTGGCGTCATCATGGACGTAACCACACCAGAACAAGCCAAAATAGCTGAAGAAGCCGGAGCTTGTTCAGTCATGGCCTTAGAGAGGGTCCCTGCAGATATCAGAGCCGCAGGAGGGGTCGCCAGAATGGCTGATCCAACTATTGTTAAAAAGATTATGGAAGCTGTCACTATCCCTGTCATGGCGAAAGCCAGGATCGGTCATTTTGTAGAGGCCCAAATCCTGGAAGCTCTAGGTGCTGACTATATCGATGAGAGTGAAGTTCTCACACCAGCCGATGATCTTTATCATATTGATAAAAATAAATTTAAGGTCCCCTTTGTTTGTGGTGCCCGTAACCTAGGAGAAGCTCTTCGTCGAATTGGGGAAGGTGCAGCCATGATCAGGACCAAAGGAGAACCTGGTACGGGGAACGTTGTTGAAGCTGTTCGTCATATGAGAACAGTAATGTCCGAAATTCGTAAGTTGACTACAATGCCCAAAGAGGAATTGATGACAGCTACCAAAGAAATGGCTGCACCCTATGATCTTGTCCAGTATGTAGCAGAAAACGGCAGACTCCCTGTCGTAAACTTTGCTGCTGGTGGTATCGCCACACCTGCTGATGCTGCTTTAATGATGCAGCTTGGCTGTGATGGTATTTTTGTTGGTTCGGGAATTTTCAAATCATCTGATCCGGCTAAAAGAGCCAGGGCTATCGTACTAGCTACCACGCACTACAATGATCCGGAAATGTTGGCCAAGCTTTCAGAAGAGCTGGGCGAGGCTATGCCAGGGCTGGAGATATCGACTATAACTCCGGCAGAACGGATGCAGGATAGAGGCTGGTAAACAATGAAGAAGAAAATAGGTGTTCTCGCCATTCAGGGAGCTTTTCGCGAGCACCGAAATACATTAGACTATTTAGGAGTAGAAGTCGTTGAAGTTCGTTCAAAGGAAGACCTGTGCGGTATTCATGGACTGATCATTCCCGGTGGAGAAAGTACGGCTATTGGAAAGCAATTGGAGATTAACGATTTTGGAGAGACGATTGTGAGTATGGCCAAAGATGGTTTTCCGATCTTTGGAACGTGTGCCGGAATGATTTTACTCAGTAAAAGGATCGATCAAAGCAAACAGTATTCCTTAGGACTAATGGATATTTTGGTCAAAAGAAATGCATTTGGCCGCCAGATCGCCAGTTTTGAAGCAGATATTCCGGTAAAAGGATTAGAGGGCGAACCCTTAAGGGCTGTTTTTATCAGGGCACCTTATGTTCTGGAGACGGGTTCTCAAGTTGATAGGCTTGCTGAATATGAGGGTAAAACTATCTTTGTGCGTGAGAATAATCTTTTAGCAAGCTCATTTCATCCTGAACTGACAGACGATCCTCGCGTTCATAAACTCTTTTTAGATATGGTCGATCAGTATCAATAATAGGAGGTTCTTGTAATGCTCGATCTCAAATTCGTGCGTAATAATCCAGACATCATTAAAGACGCTTTAACTAAACGTCATGCTGATATCAATCTGGATAATTTTCTTCAGCAGGAAGAGAAAAGAAGACAAATTTTATTTGAAGTAGAAAACCTTAAAGCGGAGCGCAACAAGGTTTCTGAAGAAGTAGCCAGGCTGAAGAAAAATGGTCAGAAGGCTGAGGATCTTATTATCAGTATGCGTGACGTTGGTCAAAAGATCAAAGAGATGGATGATTCGCTAAGTCAGATCGAGCAGCAGATGCAGGAAGTACTCTATCTTATCCCCAATATTCCAAATTCCTCTGTTCCTGTAGGCAAAGATGAGAATGATAATGTTGAAGTCCGCCGATCAGGAAAGCCCAGAAAATTTGACTTTACACCACTTGCCCATTTTGAAATTGGGGAGAACCATGATATTCTTGACTTTGGCCGAGCTGGAAAAGTAACAGGTGCCAGATTTACCTTCTATAAAGGACTTGGAGCCAGGCTGGAAAGAGCATTGATCAATTATATGCTGGACAGACATTCTCAGAAGGGCTATGTTGAAGTCTTCCCACCTTTTATGGTCAATCGTCAATCGATGATCGGTACCGGACAGCTTCCGAAGTTTGAGCAAGATGCTTTTAAAGTGGAGAATACAGATTATTTCTTAATACCAACGGCTGAAGTACCAGTCACGAATATTTATCGGGATGAAATCCTGGATGCAGAAAAACTTCCGTTTTACTACTGTGCCTACAGTGCTTGCTTCCGTGCCGAAGCGGGGGCAGCAGGCAGAGATACACGGGGATTAATCCGACAGCATCAATTTAACAAAGTCGAATTGGTCAAATTTACTTTACCCGAAAACTCTTATGAAGAGCTGGAAAAATTAACTGCTGATGCGGAGTCAATATTACTGGAGCTCGAACTTCCATTTCGAACAGTGGCTCTATCCACAGGGGATCTGGGCTTTAGTTCAGCCAAGACCTATGACATCGAAGTCTGGCTGCCAAGTTTCAATACGTACAGAGAGATCTCTTCCTGTAGTAACTTTGAAGATTTCCAGGCCAGAAGAGCAAATATCCGTTTCCGTCGTGGTCCTAAAGAAAAGCCGGAGTTTGTTCACACCCTGAATGGCAGTGGTTTAGCAGTAGGAAGAACAGTTTCTGCTATATTTGAAAACTATCAGGAGCAAGACGGCAGAGTTAGAATACCTAAAGTATTGCAGCCCTATATGGGTGTGGAGTATATTGGATAAATTATTTTTATAGTTTTCTGAATGAAGGATTCTCTTTATCAAGAAAAAGAATCCTACTTTTTCTATCAACTGTTAATAGGCATCTACAGATGACGAATATCATCGCTTCTGATAAGTTGAAATTGCATGAGATAACAAGATGATCGGAGGAAAAAATCTATGTTAGAAAATAAATACTTACAAAGAATACAATATTTGGTGTTTGATATCAAAGTGTCATTATAGTAGAATATATTAGATTTTTAAAAAATCAATTATTTTTTAAGGAGATTCTTAAAGAAATTTTTTAAGGATTTTTAAAGATAAAAAAGAACGAGTAATAATCTTGTGTAGTATTTCAGTTTATGATATACTATCTATCGTCGTCCTATGGAGGGGTGTCCGAGTGGTTTAAGGAGCCGGTCTTGAAAACCGGTGACTCCGCAAGG
>CAYZDF010000074.1:0-9057 GCA_964477085.1 uncultured Gracilibacteraceae bacterium
GACTTTATTTTGTAAAGACACTATATGGAAAGATTAGAAATGTGTCAAATAAAGACCTAATCTGAGCGTTTAAATTGGCAACTACACGTCATTTCGACGAAAGCCCATTGGCGTTAAGTTAAGGAATGGATAAGGTATCAATGATTGTCATTCTGAGGAGGCCAACATGGTAAACGGTTATATGGCATATGTTCAATGGCCGACGAAGAATCTTTTTTTCACGCCGGCACAGCCACTCGTGTTTTAACTCCGAGTCAGATCTCATGACCGGCCCAGCCTCGGGAACAGAGATTCTTCGATTGCAATGGTTTCAATCAACTGATTAGGTAATATTTCCTTTTCATGCATCAAATCACCACGAGTCGCTCCCTCGGAATTACATTCAAGAGATTACTTTCGTACCATGATGCCGATATCAGATAGTACCTTAACTTGACCCCAATGGGCGAAAGCCCGAATCCATGTTAGGAAATAGAATAGCATGGTTGAGCCCTCTTCTACAAAATTTTTTATCCAGCAGTACGCCGGGCACCTGTAAAAACCGGGTCAGTTTTTCCCAGTTACTCGATGACATATGTTCAATCGCTGGGGAAGCGGTCAACGAGTTCTACAAAATGTCTGCGGGAATGAACGAGGCAGTTGGCCATGATGGTCTCAAAATCTTTGGAGGCATTGCGGCTTAAGGCATCGCACATCTGGGTGGACGGACAAAATCCGGTGGCCCGTCGCTTCAGCGGCGGATTTTTCCGGTTTTTTATCTATGTATAGCTGAAATGTTTCCCACCCATCTGCATCTTCAAATTTCCTTTCGCTGAAGCTTGCAGATTCTAAAATGATATGGAAATTATATCGATGTATATAACTTAAAAAATAATTGATTTTAACCACATAAACTCTATTTCTTGCGACTTGGCAAGGTCTTGAACATTTCAATTGTGGCCATCTCTATAGCGGTTCTTTCCATTGTGCCTTTAAGAGCCATCCCAATCAAACCCCCTTGTCCACTTCTGCCGATTTCTTTGTTTCGCCAGGCAAGCCGGCTATTCCCCTTGTCGAATAAATATCCAGACATCTCGGCGTTACCAGTGCTTCCAAAGGTCATCTTGGATGATGAGTCGTCAAGAACCAGGATCAACACCCATCTTGCAGATTCAGGAGGGAGGGATTTGATGAATTCTTCCGTAGGCACCTCAAGTGTATCATGTGAGATGTTCAACAAAAGAGATCGATCTTGTTCCACATTATATTTATATCCCCGTTTTTTCAGACTTCGTTCAGCATGTGGCAGCACCCATTTGTCCAATTTAAGCTGTTTCGTCTGGTCGATTCTGTGGTCCAAAACCGGAAGGACTGTGACACTTTCAACTGTTTTGCCGTCGAATCCAGCCAAAATGAAATCTGCAGGTTTTGTCGTAGCGCAACCCGACATGACCGCAAAGAGGAATAAACAGATCAGTGAAACGACAAAAAGCGATCCTTGATTTTTTCTTTTAGTGTTGTTCTTAGTCATTCTCATAATTTCCTTTCGGTTTATTTAAGTTCTAGTGTTTCTATTACTACAGGAAGCATGTTCGATATGCTCAATGGACCTTTGTTTGGTGAGGCGCGATCTTGTATGGCACGAGTCCAAGCCACTCTTTCGTCCTGAATATCATACAAATGGCACTCAAGAACAATTCGTGAACTATCTGAAGTAATTGCACCGCTAAAGGGATCCCAAAATCCTTTGGGTCCTTTGTGAAGTCGGCATCGAGAGAACAAAAGGTGGGATGCACCTGTCTTTGAGGTTATCCATGACAATCGTTCTTTTTGGCCGGCATCCAGGGAAAAGGAATTTTGTTTTATTGTCCGGTAAATGCCACCAAGGTCATCGTTTAACCCGGTATCAATTTCAACGATCTCACTTACTTCTGAGAGGACAACATTCTTTTTCGCAAATTCTGATCGGAATCCATTAACCAAGGATGCCTTTACTTCAATTTCGGTTTGTTCATCCAATGTTGAAGGATTTCCGGTGTTAGCATCGATGCATTCTACAATAGGTGAAACCAAGACCATTTTGGTCACACCTGAAATTTGGTCAGTGTTTTTGTTCGAAACAGCAGGTGCTGTTGCGCATCCTCCGACAAGAAAAAAGCCTAATAGAACTGCTATGGTAAATATGCTGTGGCGCGATTTCATTCTATTTTTGTGATCCTCCTTTTGGTCCAACGTTTAGCGGTATTTCCTATTTTTACACCTAAAAAGTCTTTCTAAACTGATACCTTGAATGATTCTTTATTGAAGGTGCCTGATACGACCAGACACTTTAAATTTTCCGGCCTTATCAGGCATCCATCAGCACATTACAAACAAAACAACTTATCACCACAAAAAATTAATCATGCTCATCCTTTTAACCTCACGGGTTTATACTGAATATGTCGCAGGTCTCAGTATTGGCATTCGAATCATAATCAAAGCCTCTTTTGACAAGGTTCGTAACGCAAACCCGCCAGCTATCATTCGGGGAATTGATTTTGAATGTAGCCAGGCCGGACTTGTTGGTTCTTGCGCTTACATTGCTCACCGACCCCCCGTCTTCAGCAGGGCTGGTGATTTCGGCATAAACGACCACTCCCTGAATGGGAACATCGTTTTTGTCCAGCACCTGCACAGTTGCAGTTAATTGTGAATTTACCTTGCCTGCCTTAATGGTGCCTTCAATGCTGTTTACATACATCCAGTCGGTATCCGGCGTATCGATCTTGTCGAAGTTGGCGGTTAGGGCCCGATCTTTTGTTACCGTGAAAGTGAACTGCTCAGCCGTCGACACAATCTGGCCGTCTTCTGTCCAGGTTACGAAGGTGTAACCCATGTAAGGCGTAGCCTCAACGGTTACATTGGTACCGTAGTCGAAAATTCCGCCTCCGGTAACCGTACCTCCTTCTTCAGGCTGGGCCAACAAGGTCACACTGTATTTATCCACCAGACTGAAGTTTGCCGTCAGATTACGATCTTTTGTTGCTGTAAAAGTGTAGGCGGCACTTGTTGATACCGGCAGGCCGTCTTCGGTCCAGTTCACGAAGATCCAGCCGGGGTTGGCAATGGCATTAACCGTCACCTGGGTTCCATTGGTGTAGATTCCGCCTCCTGTGGCCGTGCCTCCTTCATTTGGTTGAGCAAATACCTGGATGTTAAAATTGAGGTCTTTTTGAACCACGGTTGTTGTTGTATCGGCGATCTGGGGATGACCTTCGTAGTTACCCGCATTATCTTTGGCTATACTGTAGAAAGCATAGCTGTATCCGGGTTCACCCTCAAACTCAATGCTGTCGTCCGGGGTACTTTTCCATAGCGTGAATGGGATGTCATTTACGGAAACATAGATATCATAGCCGCCTATGCCTGAGCCGCCGGTATCATCCTGTCCGGTGATATACAATATAAACGGGGAAACCGACTCTTCAGGCAATGGGTCAATGTGGCTTTCCGGCAAGCCGGCATCTATTGTAATGGGGCATTCCAGGACGGGATCAGTTCCAGCGCCGGGGTCGTGTGGATCAATCTGGTTGGTTGCGATAGTTTCCATGAAGTCAAAGGTAATATAGGCAATATTGCGAAGCTCTGTGCCGGTGGTCAAATCCGGCATGGCCTTGATGTTGTAATTGATATAACCCATTCCACGTCCTGTCCCGTCCTCAGGTGGAAGAAAACCAACATCCACTGCAGGTGGAAGGCCTGTCCACGGATCTACCGAATAGAAATTGGCATACACTTCACCCGTTCCCAAGTTTATTCCTGCTTCGATCTCAATTTCAAAATCGACGCCATTGAACGTGAACGGCACCTTCTTTTCAAAGCGTTGGCTGCCGACAGGAATCGAAATCATCACATCCCCAAAGCCGATCTCCGTCAGTTCAAAGGTTGTCCAATCCAGAGCCTCACTTAAAGGATCTCTGATTTCAACAACTTGAGCCGGAGCGGTTGCATCGGGGTCATTTTCAAAATCAATCCGATAGGGGTAGATTGAATTTATTGAAACATAATTCTGATCGCCGAAACCTCTTGGGCCAGTTTTTATGTTTGGATCAATCGGCCTAGCAAGTCCAACAAGCCATTCTAAAATGCTCCCCGGGTCTAAATGTGGTAATTTAATTTCGCCCGGCCCAAGCTGAGTGAAAGCCCAACTGATAGTATCAATTATTATATTCCAAGGGTTCCAGGTAGCTATAACCTGCCCATCTTCTAAATCAATTGTGGGCAAGAAATTTCTCCCAAATGATTCCCAGTCTAAGGGATCATCTAATTTATTTATAAAGTCTGTATAATAGGGATCAGAATATAGGTTGTGCCCTTCATCCCAATATCTATCTCTTCTTGCGGCAATATTATCCAAATCCTGCAACCTACCTTCAGAATAAGTTGCTGAGTAAATTCCTGAAGTACTTACTGAATAAGTAACTGAAGTACGTACCGTCCGAGCTCTTAAACCGGTTGGATCCGAGTAAATTGAGGGTGAATTTGCAGCATAAGTGTAAAAATTAGTATTACCACTATTCAAACCAATAGGATCTTGAGAAACAAATTTTCCATTCTTTAAATCATAATATCTCGCTCGCATAAAATCTAATCCATTTGTTTCTTTCATAACGCCGAACTGCCCAACAAATTTAAATGGATTATAAATCAACTCATTGTTGATGAAATTCTTCCCAAACGGCTCATAAACGTATCGATTCACTTTCTGTTGAGCGGAGTTGGTCATCTCCTGAGTATTGCCGATTGCATCAAAGGTATAATAAGTATTTCCAGATTCCTGTTTCTGTTGTTTCAGCAAACCAAAGCCATGGTCATAAGACACAACCCTTTCTCCGGTTGGGTTGTCGTATTCACCCACCACATTGCCAAAACCGATCGGATCAATGACGTAATCGGTAACCGTGCCGTTATCATCGACACGGATACGATTGCCGAAAGCATCGTAGGTGTAAAGCCAGTTGCCCTCGGGGGATGAAACCGCGACAAGCTTGTTTTCATCGTTATAGGTATAAATCGTCGTCCCTTCCGGGCTGATCTCCCGTATCAGGTTGCCATCGGCATCATACTGGTAAGTGGTATTGCTGTTCTGGGTATATTGATTCAGACGATTTGTCGTGTACGTTGTGACTATGCCGTTATCATTTTCCTGAATGCGGTTTCCAAGGGCATCATATGCGTATTCAACCCGCTTGCCGGTCGGGTCGGTCCAGGCGGTCAGCTGGCCCAGATCATCGTATTCATAAAGCCATGTGCCCTCATAGTCCTTTCGGCTATCATCCGGCCGGCTATATGTGGTCTTCATGGAAATCCGGCGGCCTCTGTTGTCATAAGTATAGGAAAATCCTGAAAGTATAGTATTGTCGGATCTAAAATTGATCAAAAGCTTCAGTCTTCCTGCCGGATCGTAAGTATAAACGGTATAGACACCATTTCCCAATACCTTTTGTTCGAGACGCCCGGCTTTGTCATAATAATAATTGACCACCGCAGAATTGTTTTCATCCGAAATGGCATTCAGCCGTCCTGCAACATCATAAACATAGTTCAGGACATGACCGAGTTGATTGGTCATGGTTGCCCGCTGACCGGCTTCGTTATAAGTATATTCCAACCATCTTTCACCGGGATAGGTTATTCTTGTAAGCTGATCGTCCGAGTTGTAGGCAAATAATGTATTGCCTTCAGCGTCAGTCGCATTGACCAGATTCCCTCTGGTGTCATAGGTGTATTCCACCCGATTGTTATTCGGGTATATTTTGGAAGTAATTCGACCGTTGTCATCTAACTCATATTGAATCAATCCACCACGCCTGTTAGTCCAGGCGGTTGGCTGGCCTGACTCATCAAAGGCCCAGCTTTCCACCGACCCATCGGCATAGGTTATTGATTGCAAATTACCAAAACTATCATATCCGTATTGAGTAAAGTTACCCCTTGCATCTGTAAGAGAGGTCAGTCGATTCCAGGTGTTGAAATACCTGAAGCGGGTAGCTTTGCCCAAAGGATCCGAAATATGGATCAAGTTGCCTTTATCATCGTAAGTATAGTTGTAACTTCGGCCAGCCGGGTCGATAATGGAGGCCAGGTTGAAATTTCCATCATATTTCAAAAAAACACCTTCATTAAGCGGATTGAGCGTTTTTGCCAACATACCATTATGATTCAGATAATAACTGGATTTTCCGCTTCCCGCGCTCGCACAGGCTATTGAAACCATTCCGGCGGAATCATAGCTAAATTCAAATTTTTCTTCCTGATTATCTTTGTACATACCGGCCAGTCTGCCGGTAGCGGTATAGTCATAGTACTGATGAATTCCTCCGGGATAAGCAATGCTTGTCAAGGCATGTTTTTTTGAAACATTCTCTCCGGTGTCGTAGGTGTACCGGATGGTTTTATTGTCAAAATAAGTTATCCCGGTCAGGTACTCATTGTTCACATTGTAATCATAAGTGGTTTTTCTGCCGACCGGATCGACAATTGTATGCAACATCCCGCTTGAATTGTATGCAAGATCCAGATATTGACCGCTGGTATGTTCAATCCGGGTCAGGAGATCGCCAGTATAGATGCAGGTGAGACGATTGCCGTTGGTATCCTGCACATAATTCAGTTTTCCGTCCGATTTAAAGACCCGCAAGAGACCGTCGGCTTCCCTGTGACTGTATCCGCCGGTGATCGCCTGAAAGACCGCATAATCTCCTTCCATGCTGAAGTAAGGACGTCCGGGACGGCTGTCGGGCTGATAGATACGTACTCCCCCGCCGGGAGTATGCAACTTTATGGTACCATCCGTTAAAAATTCCAGCCTGTACGCCCAGTTGTGTGACCAGCCGCGCCCCATAATTCCCTGATTATAACGGCTGCTGATATTCTGTGAATAAAGGCGGTTGAAACTGATGTTCAATCCTGGTGCTGCCACATGGGCATCGGTTGCCGATGACAGTTCACGGACAATATTCAGTCCGTCCGCCTGAGCAAATTCAAACGCCAGTAATTCACCGACATCATTGACATAAAGTCCCAGTTTGCCGAGATAATCGGCATTGTTGTGAAGCATGCCAATATAGTCTCCCCAGGTTTCTCCGACCCCGGAAAGGAAGTTGCTCCAGAGGGCATCCCATGTATCCACCGGAATCGAGTCCGGTCGCATAAGGGCTTTCATCTCATGCCAGTTAACAGGTTCCGTATTGGTTGCTTGCACGACACCCAACGTAAATGTGATTGGCGGATACTCAAAATCCCATGGTTGCTGCCATCCAGCCCACTGGACAGGGACTTTCTTTTTTTCACCCGGCTGGAGCAGTCCTGCGGTGTCACCACTGGCGAGAATCTGAACAGTATTGGCATAGCCTTCGGGCATGGCGTATGTCCAAAACCCTCTGGGCGTTGGAGCTTCGTATAAAAAAACTCCTTCGGAGATGAATGCTTTTGCAGGCTTTAGAATTGCTCTTTCATCATCATTCTGCTTAGCCCCTATGACCAGCAAAGGAGCGGGCATTGCCGTGTCACCCATATTGGCATACTCCACCCAGATGGTCGCAGGCTGATGGTAGCCCACCTGGCTCGGGAGGATCAAATTGGTCTCAAGTTTTGGACCGACAGCCTTGACCAATTTAAAAGGCAATTCATCAAAATCACTCCCGACAGTAACCCCAACCTGATAATAATCGGGATCAATCACATCGAAATCAAATGTTGCTCTTAATTGAGTTTCCGATATAAAATCTGTTTGTTTTGCAGTTGCGATGCGCTGACCGTCCCTCATCAAATCAACCTTTGCTTCCGGGGTGAATCCTGCGCCAAACAAGGTTAGTACAGTGTCAGGAACGTTTCCATGCTGTCCCGGTGTAATTCTAAATAATGAAACACCGGTGAAAAAATTAACTGTGAGCGTATAGCTGCCATCTCCTGAAATGTCATTGCTGCACACCAGTATATACCAATAGCCCGGCTTTGCTGAAGGAACGATGATTTCATGGCTGGCCTGACCATTGACCGCATGCTTGTAGTCATAAATTCCCGGCGTTGGCAATGCTCCGTGCCGCAGATAAATCTGATTGCTTCCAAGACCATCATGATCCTCTAATGTCACCTTCATGTGCACACCAAGAGGAACCTCAACGACGTAATAATTGCGATCAGTGGTTGAAGACAGGGAGCCTGAATTTCCCTGATTACTAATCAAAGAAGACGGTAAAAATGTATTGAGCTGAACGTCGTCAATGTACCAGCCTGAATTTGTGCTTAACCCTCCTTCATGAAAAAATCCGATACGGACCGATTCTCCGGAATATTCGCTTATATCATGAGCCTGAAAAGTCCAGTCCGAACTTTTCTCTGTTTTCTTCAGGGTCACCCATTCTCCCCAAGTTTTATCATGACCCATTACCGAGATTTGCACGTATCCATAATGATCGCTGTATCGATACCATTCCCAATACTTTAAGAGTATCCTTTCTTCACCGATAATATGTGGTATCTTAAAAATAGGACTGATCAGCCGGCTGTCCGTGTGTCTCGAATAATTGCCCGACAGGTTTGTCCCGGCCGCTCCCGTCCCATTGTAAGCAGAACCCGGACCGCTTGTCGGTACTCCAATCTGCCAGACACCGCAGTCGGTATACCAATTTCCCCAGCCATCCTCGAACGACTGCAAGCTGCCATCCCAGTCCGGTATCCCTTTCCAAATTTCAACATCATCCAAAAACCAACCATAACTCACACCTAATCCTGCATCATGGTAAAAACCTATCCGAACCTTTTTGCCTGCATACGGTGTCAGGTTCACCGCCACCTTGGACCAGGGACTTGAACTGTTATTATTAAAAGTTGATATGCCTAAATTCTGCCATTGCCCCCAACCTGTTTCCGTCCATTCGGAAATATGAACTTCACCATGATTATCGCTGTAGCTGTACCACTGCCAGAACCGCAGCTCAATTTGCTCACTTCCCAAAACCTCAGGAAGTTCAATCTGCGGACTGATCAGCCGGCTGTCCGTGTGTCTCGAATAATTGCCCGACAGGTTTGTCC
>CAYZDF010000074.1:9157-11296 GCA_964477085.1 uncultured Gracilibacteraceae bacterium
CCCATTGTAAGCAGAACCCGGACCGCTTGTCGGTACTCCAATCTGCCAGACACCGTTTTCAATAGTCCAATCCGGATTCGAAAATTCAAAATCCTCGAAAAAAAGAATTCCTTCCTTTTGATTTTGAATATTGATCTCTCGATAATTCACCTGAACGGTGAACACAAAACTGTCCTCATTTTGCTCTCCCAGTGTTCCATCCTGATCCTGATCCATGCCAAAACCATTTGTATTTGTCAGGTCAGGGCCAATGGTAAATGTATATTGCCCCGGCAATGTTTGAGCCTGGAATGAAATCCGATATTCATTTTCACTGATAGCCGCGAGCAAAGTAGCCTCAATTAATCCCTTCGGCCCTTGGATGTGAACATCATCCAGCCAGAAACTGCCCGTTTCATCACCTGTAAAATCAATCGGATCATTGAATACGATTGAAACCGAATCAAACTTTTCCTCATTTAAATCAACTGACCTGTTTGAAGAAACATCAACCACCATCGGTCCTGTGATTGCATCATGAAGTTGATAAACCTGCTCTTCAGTCAGAGCATGATCATACAATGCAAATTCATCGAGAATTCCATCAAGATGACCCCAGTCCGGAAAAAGAGGATAGCCGCCTATGTACAATGGTTCAGGGTTAGAAACGGTATCTGTCGAACGAATGGGACCGGATGCCTTTAATATTCCATTTACAAATATACGCAACTCTCCTGTATCCCGGTCAATCACTCCGGCAATATGGTACCAGTTGCCTGGTACAACCGTTCCTTCGGGGGTATTATAAACTTCTTGCCCGGAAACATCAGCACTGCCCAGATAGAGACTACCGCTATTATGAAGAAGCATACTGTAGGTGATGGTTGGTGAATCATATGTGCCAGCCTTATAAATCAGAGGAGTCCAGGTGTTTTTAAATGAATTGATTTTTAGCCAGAATGTAAAAGACACCTGTCGCCGAAAATCCAACCGGCCGTCATCAATAAACTCCAGGTAATCCTCAGTCCCATCAAACTCCACCGCAGAACCCGCAACAGCATCGAGCGGCCCAGTTGCCATTAGTTCGGGATTTCCATAATATACACCCTCTAAATTGTTGCCGGAACTATCAACGGCAACTGAGCCTGTCATTTCCTCAAATTCACAATACAGCATGGGGCTATAGGAGATCACCAGATCCCGATATTGAGGCTTTCTCAAACTCTCCGCATAAAGATTGGCTGATAAAAAAACCGTTAAAAGAACAAAAAATAAACCGGATTTCTTGATTGATTTCATCAAAAGACTCCTTTGTGGCAAAGGTATTCATGATAGTTTAATGGGGATCCGTGCGGACTTTGTTGACTGCCGATTCGATTCAGGATTATTTGTGGTTGGGAGATTGAAAAGATGAAAATTAAATATCTGATTTTGTTGAACTGTATTGTGTTTCCATAGTTGGTTTGTAAGAATTTATTCTCAGCATTTTTGAATGACCTCAACAAAACCTTTTTCTCCAAGAAAGTTGAAAGAGTTAAAAAAATTCTGAAGGGCGAATGAGAGATTCAACGATTCGGTGGTAGATAGGAGTAAACGATAAAATAATCTTATAACAGCCGTTCGAGTCACAAAAAAACCGGATCGCCCTTTGGCAACCCGGCTATCTCATTAAGACCCGTGGCTTTCCGACCTTGTCTCACGACAAGTTTGGCTTTATCTTAAATAATTTGAGAAAATGCTTAAAATAAAAAAAGATGTCTTGTCAACAAAAATCGGTCAAGAAAATATCACTAATAGTCAAGTCATTGTTTTTAAAAGAAAAGTTCGGAAAGATCACCAAAAAAAATAAAGGCGGATAATTTTCCCATGGTAACCTGCTATGATGGTTTCACATTTTGGCGAAGACTGAAATTAGGAACAAGATAGGATATTACAAATGTTTAAAGATATATCTTGTTATAAATTCAGCGTGTTAAGGAGCCTTGAAAATAATCTGAAAAATTTTCCGGAGCAATTGCCTGCAGCAGAACATTCAGCCTTGGACCAGATTGGGGCCTCTGCCGGAATGTAAGTGTTAAAGCCTTGCCTTTTTTTCCTGTTAACGACAATGGTTGTGATATAATCCACAAAATTTTAATAATAATTCCTGTATATACCCGA
>CAYZDF010000075.1:0-11279 GCA_964477085.1 uncultured Gracilibacteraceae bacterium
AATACTCATTAGATAGTAATTTTGTGTATTTTTCGATCCAGTTCATTATTGACTCTCTGTATTAAGTATGATCTCTTTTGTAAGTCTATCGAATAGTATAATACCAGATGATCTTAATTGGTCTAAGGCTTCTTCTAACATTTTCTTATTCATATATTTTGAAGTAGATGACATTAAGGTTTTGTATGCTATTCTTTTGCCAGGCCTGGATGATATCCTTCTTAATACTAATTCAGTATTTTTATAAGTCTTATCTTTAATACCAAACTTTCCTAATGATTTTTCACAATCGTTAATCAAACTTACACCAAATAATAAATCTCCAGAGTTTATTAGCAAATCATTCCCACGTGATATACTACGTAACATTGCAACACGTTGAACAAACTGTGCCTTACGAGAAGTAAATCCTTCAACATCTAATTCCACATTGGATAAGTCAGTAGGTAGTGTATTATACCATTTTACCCACATATCATGGGCATCAGATGTGAATTTTATTTCACCATAAAGAGTTGATATAACATTCAAATCATCTATTAGTTTTTGCCTTAATAATTTATCTTCTGGATCTAATATAACATCTGGGTTTGAGAATCTTTTCTTTGTTTCATTTACTACCAACATTCTGCCTAAAAAGCCTGATCGAAGAGAGGAGGATGGTAATTCTTCTTCGATCCACATAGGAAAACAGCATCCAAGAAATGAAATGATAGGTTTCTTAATTATTATTTTAGATCGTGATATTGTGGTATCTTCATGATCACCTTGTTTGTTGAATAACTCAGTAAGAAGAAGTGTTAGTTCTCGAACACCGGCCCGTTGTGATATAAGATTTCCAAGTTCTGAAGCGAATATTAATACAGGTGTTTTTTCAATCAATCTCCCATCGATCTCTTGGAATAGATTCCCTGATGACATGAACGTCAAGAGTGCTGGTGGTGTTATAGAATCTTTATAAACATGCACAGGAATGTTGGATTCTTGAAGAAGAGAAAAGCCTATAGATGCTGATGAAGATTTCCCTACTCCGCTGGGACCGACAAACAATATATATGTATTTGGAAAACATTTATAATATCCTCTTGTCATCCAACAGTTACGATTGACGGCGGCGGATAAAACAGATATAGCTGTCCATAGATGAAATCTCTCAGGAGATTCATCATGACGGGTATAGTGCATGTATGCTTTGATCCACGAGTTTAAAGATCGTTTATTTAATTTTGTAGATCTATATATTAATGGTTGATGTGGAGTTGTTAGTATTGGCTCTCGTTGTATTGGCTCTCGTTGTATTGGCTCTCGTTGTATTGGCTCTTGAGTTGTGTCTGAGGCCAGATCATTTTTCTCAGTCTCGTTCTTTTGCATAGATAGTGCTCACATTTATTAGTAGAAGTGTTTATTGGTCTGCCACAATAAGGACACGATGGGATGCCAAGAGAACAGGCCTTACAGGGTATGACATCCCAGTCGAATAAAGCTGCTTGAGTAAGACAGTTATCGTAATCAGGACAGCTTCGATTTTCGTCATCACGAGTCATAATCTTTTGATAGTGCTATAGCAATCGCCTCAGGACACGATTTTAAAAACTTTGAGTCATTAGAGCAATGAATTCCTGATAATTTAGCTGAAAGTTCTTTGGGATTAACACCACGTGTGAAAAGTTCATATAGTAGAATTTCTATAGCCTCTATCAGAGCACGGGAGCAGCAACCGCACTTGCCTAAGATTGGTTTGAGATATGGTTGGGAAGGATCAGTGGAGGATATTATATACATATCTCCACATCCGGTTTTTATTCTGATTGTTTCAGTTGGGATAGACATTTTGGTGGTACCTTTTTTTGGGTTGTACATTTTTATTATTTATTTTTGAAACAATTTATGGTTGGATTTGATACCCCTTTCTTTTTGATACCCCTTTAATTTGATACTCTTTTAATTCACCCCAATGGGTTCCAATCTTAATCTCACAGGGTATACTTAACCACTCAGCTTTACCATGAAATGGTGTTATAAGAATTGGAAGTTCAAGATTATTCTTAATTATTGTTAATACTTTATCACGGTTTTCAGGATGGTATTCGACCATAATAGAATCGTGAACTTGAAGGATGATATATGCGTCAAGATTTCTTTTCTTAAACTCATCTAAAGATAATCTTATAGCACGATTGACTATATATCCTACAGTATATTGTGGTATTGCTGCGTAGAATCTACGCAACGTATTATCATCCAGTTTAGAAAAGGAATATCTTGTCAATCCAGATGGAAATGTTATTGTTTTATTAGCTTCAAGCTGTTTCCGAACACCATGCATATACATACGCCGACCTGGAAAGGCCCGATCAATCTTCATTAGAATTAATCTTACATCTTCTAATGATTTGAATATACCAGCGGCCCTAAGAGTTTTCTGCAATGCCTTTTCTCTTGCATCGTAGTTAGATGAATGGACTACAATCTTACCTGTCTGACGCATTTCGTATAAAGCTTTGTTCGTTTTATAATTTTCAACAAGATTTTTATAGTCCAATCCAAGTATCAATGATGTTCTGTGACAATGAACGTCAAGTCCTTCTTTGAATGGGCGCTTAAGCTCATCGTCACCAGACACCCATGCGTATACTCTGGCCTCAGCTTGAGAGCCATCGAGTTCTGCAATTTCGAATCCAGGCCTGGCACAGATCAGTGGTCTTGCAGCAGCAGTCCAGTTTTGCATGTTTGTTCCGCCACCAAAATGGTCCTTTCGGGAAGCAAGCCTTTCTGTTTCAGTAACAAATGTATATAATGCTGTTCTGATGCAGTTATCTCGGCCTGGTTTTTTACCAATAGCAGATAATAAAGCCATCTGTCCACGAAGGAACAATATAGCTTTAGGAATTAATTCATCACCGAGATTTAGTAATGTCTCCTCTTGAGAATCCTCAACACTGTATCCTAAGTAACGCATTAATTGTATTACCTGAACTGGAGAATTGGGATTAATACAACTAAATATTGACTTGTCGATGGTAAATTGGAGATCAGATTCAAGGTCTCTTATGGGTTTAGGAACAGAAGGCTTTAATTTTTCTTCATATCCAGATTTTTTTAGAGCGTTATTCAAGGCAGATTGGACAGGATAGATTTCTTTGTAATATACATCCTGTGCTATTGGAACTCTCCTTGATGTATCAAGGTATAATCCTCTCCGGTGCTGTTGAATAACCCACTTAATAATTGGAAGAGATTCTGTTAGGTAGTAATCCCAACAGTGCTTGCTTTGTGCTTCTTGAATTAATTTCGTTGTGATCTCGTGGGTTGCATAACAGTCCTGGCAGTTATATGAAAACCAATCATCCAAGGAACGTTGTGATTCAGCACAACGTCCTATGTATTTATAATAGGGCATGTCGGTGTAAAGAGATGTTAAAAATCCTAAATCGTGTTTGAGTTCAAGATTACAAACTGAGTGGAGTTTTGCTGAGTCAACATATATATTATCATCGAATATGAGGTTAAAGTCTCGATGATACCACGCTGCGTCAAATGGTATATTTTGATTGCAGACCTTGTTTGATAATAAGGCCTGATGTAATTTCTTTAAGATAGCCATTTCTTGATTGAGAGAATAGGAACTGTCTCCTTTGAAATTAGATATTAAAGGTATACACATTGCTGAGGTATGTGTATGGGTTATACCAATACACCCAACGTATTCTTTTCGTGGCGTTTCAAGATCAGTAACAATAAAATTAAATGGATCGTCTGGATCAGGAAATTCATTTATGAGATAATCTAAGTATGTCATTATCTCTGGATATGTCGGATTGATTATCTCGGTTCTTTTTAAAGGATGCCAACCGTATGTAGCAATCCGTTTTACTTTTTGGAGATCGTATATTGTTATATCAATCCACGGCTGACGGGTTTCTTTCTGCTTGGATGATGTAGCGTGGTAAGCACGTTGTGCAAATGATGGATGGACTATTGGAACTATCCAAATAAGTCTATCGTTTAATGTGTATGGTATTACAGATCCACGCCAGTTTGTCACACCTTCATGTCCTGTGAGAGCATATAGAGATTCATCGCCAGCAGCTATTATTATTTTAGGATTGTATTGTTTTATGTATTGTTTTATGCGAAGTTTTAAGTCCTCATGCCAGGCAAGGAGTTCTGGTTTAGGAATGTGTGTTGTCCCGCGTTTTATAGACGAAGATTTCATTTTGTTTTGGTTTTTTGGTGTATAGAAGAAATCCTGAAATTTATTATTTGGTGGGCGAAATTGAACAACATTGTCTATGAGAAGATTGGACCAGATCAATCCAGCCTGAGCACACATGTTTTGTAAAAGAGTTCCAGTGTATCCACAAAAAGGCCGGCCTGTGAGTTCTTCACTCTCTCCAGGTGCTTCTCCAAGGATAAGAATTGAAGAAGATGAAGAAGATGAAGAAGGTGAAGAAGATTCTGGATACTGAGCCTTTACTGTTCGTTTGAGATCAGTCGTCATAAGAGTCTACTCCCCTCTCTGAAATATTCCATTCCTTCCTGTATTGCAACTCTTGATCAGCTGCATAACAGATTCCTTCATCATTAAAATTCTCTGCCACCCAACGAAGATATCCAGTTGGAAGATCACCAATAGCTGTGCCTTTGTGTTTACCATAAGGCATGGTGATTTCGTCGAATGGTGTGGATTGTTTAGTAGCGATTTTATCTGATAAAGATTTTTTAAGGTCTTTTAAATCATTCATTCTCTTGTTCCTCCTTTTCCTTTTCCTTCTTCATTTTATCTTCAAGCTCAATCTCTAATTGTAAAATTCTTGGCTTGGCCAGATCAACCAGCACTTTATTTTGTTCTATAACAACTCCCTTTCTGCCTGTTTCTAAACAGGCGTCAGCAGTTATGCAACTTCCTCCATATGGATCAACAACAACCTCACCAGGCATGGAAGACAGTAGTATCAATTTCATTATCAATTCTTTTGGTTTCTCAGCAGAGTGTATTCTTCCACGCATCGGAGAGTTATATTCGAAGACATTTTTAGAAAGCTCGGATAACACTGGCCTCTCCCCCTTCCATGCGTATAAAATATTTTCTGTATTCAAATGATGTCTCTTATCATCATTTGAGCCTTTGACGTTTGGTTTAAACCATATAAGAGGGATTTTTTCTATATTAAACCCTGCGGCTATGAGCAAATCCATTGCTTCATATGCCTTGTCCATTTGAGCTGACCAAAACATGTATATTGCTGAGTCTGGTTTCATACACCTGTATAGTAACTTTAAGATTCTTAACATCTCTTGCGGGTCATATTTGTTGTCGTATTTTTCATACGCCTCACCTCGTTCTCTGTCCATGTTTTCTTCTACAGCCACGCCCCATGGTGGGTCTGTTATAATTAAGTCGATAAATTCTCCACGTTTTAATCCGATTTGTTTAAGCCAGTTCTCAGAATTATCATTGATTAACTCAACATCTTTTGAGGTGATATCACCTTTTGTGATACCTAATCGTTCAGCACGACCTAATCTTTGGATACGTTTAATTCGAGATAATGCTGTAGATCGGCGTTTTATGTTCGTCACCTCGGCATCTAAGGCTTTGCCGTCCTCTAATTGTAAATATCGTGTCACATCTGCTGGCGTAATACCGATCATTCTGGCTGTGTCACGAACACCCCAACCAACTTTAGTTCGGCCAGCACGAGCTTTGCCATGCTCGGATTGCAATAGCTCGTGTAAGTTTTTTACCATTGCAGACTTCTCAGGCCATTCGAAATCTTTACGACTTAAATTTTCAAGAAGCTCAAATAGCTTTCTTTCATATTCTGTTATAGAGTTCTTAATTATACACGGGACCAGACTCCATTTTTCTTTATCATCTTGTGTTGGTTTGTATACTTTTCCGTCATTTGTTTCTTTTACAGACCACACCTTTGGATGGCCGTCAATGATTAATCGTAATGATCTTAATCGCCTTTCTCCTGCTATGAGGTTGTAGTTCCCGTCCAATACAATAGGCTCAATCAGTCCTCCAGGAACAAGAATTTGTCTTGCTTGTTCTTCAAGATCACCAAAGTTTTTTCTGGCCCTGTCTGGAGGAACAATAATCTTGTTAATGTGGATATATTCGAATCTATCATTCGGCCTGTTCGGGACTTTGGAGATTTTTTTACTTTCCATCTGTTATGCTCCTTTCATATTCAAGTTGAATGTTTTGGATATTAATAATAATATGGCGCATTAATTGTAGTGTAGTCGATACAATTTGTATGAGATTGAAGATATTTCTATCTGCACCAAATCGCATATTTAAGTCTAAGATCTTGTTATCAAGCATTATTTCCAAGTCCTCTATTCTTATTTGAATGTATTCGAGTGGCATTGTCACCGAGTTCTCTGAGTTCTCTGAGTTCTCTGAGTTCTCTGAGTTCTCTGAGTTCTTCAAGTTCTTCAAGTTCTTCAAGTTCTTCAAGTTCTTCAAGTTCTTCAAGTTCTCTATTTCTGTCATTGTTATTCTCCTTTTCCTTTTTCTTTTTCTTTTTCTTTTTCCTGTTTTAATATAGTAATAGCAATAACAATTAGAGCTTCCTCAAGACCTTTAAGGATAAACTCTAACTCCTTAACTTCCGTCAACTCAGCAGAGGTATTTATGGTGTAGCAGTATGTTATATTTGGACCTGACAGAGATACTATAGGTAGACAAAACATGGGAATCTGTTCTGTGTGTGGGATTAAGACAATTCTACCATGGTAGGATTTAGGATTTATATTGGTCATAAATACCTCTGCGTGAGATTATAAGATTACAAGACTATAAGACTATAAGACTATAACTACTTCCTATCATCAAACGTTGGACGAGTATATGATAGGTGTATAATAGCAAAACACCAAAACGCCACATGGGCCAGTGGATGAAGTCCAGATTCTGGATCTTGATCTGATTTTTTCATCCAGGCCCATGCATGACGCATGAGCGCTGCGAACATTTCTGAGAAAGGGATTCCCTTTTCCCAGTTTCTTGGTGAGTATTTCTTACTACCAAACGTGTAAACCTTGACAAGTTCTTCCAAGGCTATTGGAGATATAAGATCATAGCGGAGTTTATCTATGAGTTCTTTATTCATGGTTTCTTTATCTCCACGGTCCTGATGAGTTTGATAAGTCATTGAATCTTTTTGGTATTCATTCATGTTACAGTAATTCTCCTTTTCTTTAAATTGTTTCAAAATTAAACAGTATTATCGTTATCATCCTTGAAACACTTCCAAGGTTCAAACGGATTGATATAATAATACGGCTCAATCATACCGTCTGGAAGATTTCTTAAACATAAATCCCGATACTGACAGACTGAGTGATAGTCATTACACCTATTGGTGTTTCTTGGAAAGTGTATATGCAAACGGTCTTTAAGAACTTTATCTAAATTGTTATGGTAATCCTGTGGATGCAATCCATACTTATCATACCACTCTAAGATCTCAGTCCCTACTGACACGATCTCAGTCTGCCATACTTCCAGTTCATCCTCTTCCAAAGTCCAGATGAGATAATCTACAGCTGGAAGACAGATCTTAGCCTCTTTTTTACCAGCTGATTTATTGGCTATTTGGGGATATACTCCTAAGCCAATCACTCCGGCCTGGGTAGCTTTAGTAATCCACGCATAACCTTGAATAGAAGCGTGGCCCTGCCAGGAGGTAAGATAATCCAAAGATGACCCAAATTTATCATAGAGATAATATGTTGTCTTTATCTCTATTGGTGTGCCGTCACGAAGAAACCTATCACATCTACCAACATGGTAGATTTCTGACGTTACTGGAACCTGGAATGATAACTCAGCGCCTTCACCCTCTGGTAGAATAAAGTCAAAGTTTCTTTCTGACACAAACTCATAATAAGCTTCTAAGAGTTCATGTCCACGGGCAATCGATCTGACTTTGTGAGATGAGTAACAATCAGGATAGACACTGGAGAATGTTTCTTTTGCAAGATTAACATCTCCTGTTTTGTCAATAACCTCTGTGCCTATATGGATTGCTTTACCAAATTCTAATCCAGAGGAGTCTAAACGAATTGGTTTAAGACCACAGAAGTCACGGTATAGAGACTTTCGTTTACACTCCTGCCACAAAGATTTACGAGTGTTGTCAAGCATAAGGCGAAATGGTTCACTCACGGTTTAATACCTCTTTCTTAAATTGTTTGATGTAAGGTTTAGGACTTGTGTTTCTTACGATTTTTTCAACTATGCTGAAGTCTCCAATGGTAACACAGAGAATTTGAGCACGAGAGATAGCAGTATAGAATAACTCTCGTGTCACAAACGTTCCAAAGGATTTATCCAATGGAAGAATTACCACAGGAATTTCAGACCCCTGCATTTTATGGGCAGTGAGACAATAGGCCTGTGCTAAGTTATGCTTTTTAGCATCTATTTTAACAGTCCTTGTTGGATTGAAGAATTCAACTATAACATCTTCAGATGTTGTTGATACAACACGTCCGATGTCTCCATTGACGCAAAAGGCTTTTGAGCTTTTGTTATAATCACCTCCATTCTCTCCATTCTCTCCAATTACTGGTATGTGCTCATTCTTTAATTGTATTATCTTGTCATCTGTCCTGAAGTGGAAGTTAAATTCCATATTCCCAGGGTTGAGCCATCCAGCAAGGATTTCATTTAATGCTTTACAAGATAGATCAGTTTTTGAATTAAAGGGTGATATTACCTGAAAGTCCCAAATAGGATTAAGATTTAATCTTTCTGCTATAGATCTTATAGCAGAAACTATTGTTGATTGTGTCTGTTCTGGTGTGCCAGTTGAAATATGAATTAGATTTCTGCCATTGTCGAGATCAAAATCACCTTCATTAGGCATATAAGATTTTCCGTCTTTTATTAGATGACAGGCCTTTACAATGTCGCCAGTGTTTCGTTTTATCTCCGTCAATTCAGTTACTGGAACAGTGTTCAATAAACTATAAAGCATTGCTCCTGGCCCGATTGGTGGGAGTTGATAGTGGTCTCCTACGATGATAACCTTAGTTCTTTTTATATCAATCGCGCGGAATAGATAATAACACAGATTAACATCAACCATAGAGAACTCATCCAGGATTAATACATCAGTAGAGATTGGGTTGTTATGGTCAACTGAGAATTGAAAAGATATCTTTTTTGTTATTTTATCTTCCACAGGCCTGGGCATAAGAAGTCTGTGAATTGTGCTGGCTTCCATTTTTGTTAATTCACTCATACGCTTGGCCGCCTTTCCGGTTGGAGCGGCTAAGGTTATAATTGTATCATTTTGAAACGATTTGATGATTTGATTGATCAAGTATGTCTTTCCTGTTCCAGGAGCTCCGGTAATACAACTTATGGTGTTGGTTCTTACTGTCGTAAAAGCATTGAATTGATCAGGTGCGAGAGAGGATAGTGAGTCAGAAGAGTCAGAAGAGTCAGAAGAGTCAGAATCCTGCTCAATGGGATTTGAAAGCTCTGACCCAGGCCTTGCAAGCAAAGCCTTTACTTGATTAGTTATTAACCTCTCCCTGTCACTTAAAACTTTTAAAGTTATAAATCTCTCTTCAGGATATGCGATATTATCCACTCCATCAACAACAGCAATTTTATCTTGTAATATTAATTCATCAAGGATTTGCTTTGCTTGATTGTAGTTAATTCCAACCCTACGAGTGAATGATTGTAAAAACCCTTTTTCATACACCCATAGTCTCCCACCAGAACATACACGTTCTAGCTCGTGCAGCAGATACGCCTCAATCCTGGCCGGATGGAATTTAGTGAAACCATATTCCTGGCCGATTTTATCTGCTGTAAGGAACCCAATCCCATCACAGTTTATAACAACATATGGATTGGATCTGATATCATCAAGAGAGTATTGTTCGTCAGTAGCAATTCGCTTAGAGTATCCTAATCCAACAATAGGACTGAGAGCTTCTATTATTTCTTGCTTCCGTCCTATTTCATCCAGTTCAAGTGGAGGGTCAATTTGGGTAATTCGACCGAATTGTAATTGGATACCATATTTTTTGTGTTCTGTCTGTTTTACATCGTCGAATTGGTATATATAGTTTTTATTTATTGATTCGTAATAACACGGACCTGATAGAGTTAACCTCTGTCCTGTGACTCTACAAATCAAAAAGTTATTACTATGGAAGAATACCTTTGTTACTTTTCCTGTGACAATTTTTAATTCGTCCATATCAAAACTCCTGATTCTTTTATTTCTTTTACTACATAAGATTCGAAGGGCCAGCATACGACATATCTAAATTCTGCCCATTGAGAAGATATTACTTCAACCCAAGCGCATCCGTGTCTAATACGCTTTGTAAACCTCATAGGATTGTATGCAAAGATAGACTTTATCCTTGGTCCTTCAGGGCCGGTTTCAATAGATATTAGCTGTTTATACTTGGCAGATTTTAATTCTAATTCTATATCTTTCATTGGATTAGCTCCTTAGAATACCTGGGAGAGTTTGTATTGTCGTATTATTGTCTCTCCCAGGTTTTGTAGATAGATTTAATTAGACATTAGACTTAATTAAACTTAATCAGACATTAGACTTAACCAGACTTAATCAGACATTAAAACACAGGAACTGGAGGTTGGTGTTCCTCTTTCACCTGTTCAATCCTTTGCACCCCAATTCGATATTCACCGGTTTTCTTATCCGGTTTTTTCGATTGATTATAGTCAACCTTAATTAATCTCCCGACTGTTTTATACAAATCAATCGAACCATTCCCGTCTTGGAATTCTTCTTTAATGTGAAATGCTGGTTGGCCACGTCCAGCCTCACGACGGTTCTCAGCAACACCTAAACCGATTAAAAATTGCTGAATCATGCCTGAAGGGTCCCAAGTTAGTTCACCGGCTGCTGGTCCGGCTCCGTAAATAACGCTGTGGAATATTAACCTACCTTCAAATTCCTCAGGCTCTACAACTGCAAGCCTGAAGTTACAGAACTTATACATTGTGTTTTCTTCATCCCGCTCAGGGTCGGGAGAGTATTCATCTGGTTTGTAACCTTCTACAAATGTTCTTGAAGTCCAACCCTTTTCGCCTGGATCAAGGACTTGACAAATGTATTTCCCGAATGGAAGTTCTGTTGACTTCATTCCTGATTTGATGCCTTCTAACATAGACTCACTCCTTTTTTGAATTGGTTGTGGTTGTGGTTTTACTTCTTCTTTTACTTCTTCTTTTACTTCTTTCACTTCTTTCACTTCTTTCA
>CAYZDF010000076.1:0-11037 GCA_964477085.1 uncultured Gracilibacteraceae bacterium
TCCACAGCCAAAGGAATTTAACTGTACCAATTCGAGGTCTTTTCGGGTTGTCACAAAACTAGCTGCTTCATAAAGTCGAGAATGATAGACCCACTGATCAAGTACGCGTAACGGTCTGTTTACATTGCCAAGATGACAGATAGAGTCTTCCGTCAGAACCGCCAGTCCCAAACCCGTAATCATCTCGGGTATGCCATGGTTGATCTCTGGGTCAATGTGATAAGGTCTGCCTGCCAAAACGATACCCTTCTGGTTGTTTTTTTCCAGGTAGGTGAGGATCTCTTCTCCCTTAGCTTTTAGCTCATTGCGGAAAGTATCTCTCTCGGAATATCCTTTATCGACAGCCTGGTCAACTTCTTGTTCAGAGACTCCGAACTTTTTGAATTCCTCATAGAGCCTTACCTTCATCCGCTGCATATTATCCATTGGCAGGAAGGGGAAGATAAATTGGATCCCTTGTCGTCTTAATTCATCCTCATTAGAATTGATCGCTTCTGGATAGGAGGTAACAATCGGACAGTTGTAATTATTATTGGCAGCTGTCATTTCCTTCTCATCCCGAGGCAGACAGGGATAGAATATCACTTTGACTCCTTTGTTAATCAGATCCCTGATATGCCCATTGGTTAGTTTTGCCGGATAGCAGAGCGATTCTGAAGGAACGGTCTCCATTCCTAATTCAAAAATCTTTTTGGATGATCGAGCCGATAATACTACTCTAAAGCCCAGTTCCGTAAATACTGTGAACCAGAATGGATAATGTTCATACATATTGAGTACTCTGGGGATACCGATTTCTCCCCTTGTTGCTTCTTCTTTAGAAAGTGGCTTGTAGTTGAAGATTCTCTTATATTTATAGGCAAAGAGATTGGGAATGTCCTGGGCAGCTTGTTCCAATCCGGCGCCTCTTTCACAGCGGTTTCCAGTCAAGAACTCTCTGCCATCTGAGAAAGCATTCACTGTCAGCAAACAATTATTCCCGCACAATCCACAATATTTTGTGCTTGTCTCGGTATGAAATTCTTGTAATTCATTCTCTTTGAGAATGGTTGACTGTGTTCCTTTTACATGTCTTTCCCATGCGATCAGCGCTGACCCAAAAGCACCCATAATGCCCGCTATATCGGGTCTGATAACTTCTCTGCCGGTAATCAATTCAAAGCTCCGAAGTACAGCGTTATTATTAAAGGTACCGCCCTGAACTACCACCTTCTCTCCCACTTCAGAAGAATCATGCAAGCGGATAACTTTATAGAGAGCATTTTTAACCACGGAATAGGCAATTCCAGCAGCGATACTCCCAATGTCCGCGCCCTCTTTTTGAACTTGTTTGATTTTGGAGTTCATAAAAACGGTACATCTTGTTCCTAAATCAACAGGGGTTTTTGAAAATAACCCGCGTTGAATAAATTCGTTAAGAGGTAAGCTAAGGGATTCCGCCAACGTTTCGATAAACGATCCACATCCGGAAGAGCAAGCTTCATTGAGCATGATATTGTTAATAACCCCATCCCGAATCTGCATACATTTCATGTCCTGTCCGCCGATATCGAGGATGAAATCAACACCGGGAAGGAAATATTCTGCTCCCTTATGGTGGGCGACCGTTTCTATTTCCCCATGATCGATGCGCAATGCATTTTTGAGAAGGGCTTCTCCATATCCAGTTACAACAGAACATCCGATCGCAGCCTTAGGGGGGAGAGCGTCATAAAGTTTCTGTAAGGCTGCAATTGTGGAATTAAGTGGACTACCGCCATTACTCCCATAATGAGAGTAAACGAGATTACCGTATTCATCTATCAGTGCAAGTTTGGTAGTGGTTGACCCCGCATCGATACCAAGAAAACAGGGTCCGGTTACTTCTGCTAATGGCCTCTTTTGCACAGAGTTCTGGCCGTGTCTGAGGACAAAGTCATTGTATTCCTTATCACTTGTAAAAAGAGGTTGGAGAAGAGCTGTTGCAGACGTTGCATTATGCAAGTTTGGAATATTTTCGTAAATAGTCTGGAAATTGGTAACCTCTCCTTGTTTGGAGGCCAATGCCGCTCCAATAGCCACAAAGAATTGAGCATTTTCAGGTGCAATGATTTGATCCACTTTTAGCTTGAGCGTTTCAATAAAACGTTGTCTTAGTTCAGATAAAAAGGAAAGTGGTCCGCCTAAGAAAGCGACATTACCACGTATGGGTTTACCGCATGCCAAACCTGCTATGGTCTGATTAACTACCGCTTGGAAAATTGAGGCGGCGATATCCTCTTTGGCAGCACCCTCATTGAGCAAAGGTTGTATATCGGTTTTAGCAAATACGCCACAGCGTGAAGCAATCGGATAGATCTCCTTATGCTTTTTAGCAAGTTCATTAAGACCAGCTGCATCTGTCTTCAGTAGAATTGCCATCTGATCGATAAAGGCTCCGGTTCCTCCTGCACAGGTGCCGTTCATCCTAAGCTCAGGCGAATCGCCGAAATAGGTGATCTTAGCATCTTCTCCCCCAAGCTCGATCGCTACATCCGTCTGTGGTATATAGTGCTTGACCGCCTCACTGCAGGCAATCACTTCCTGAATAAAAGGTACTCCAATCTGTTCAGACGTTGTCATCCCGCTTGAACCAGTTACATTCATGGTTACGTCAGTATTTTTTAATTGAAGGTACATTTTTTGAAGTAAATTACTGACCGTATGCTGTACATCAGAAAAGTGCCTTTGGTAATGGCTAAAAATAAGGTTATCCCTATCGTCCAGAATAGCAATCTTAACTGTCGTTGATCCAACGTCCAATCCGATATGCAAGACTTTCCCCATTCATCTTTTCTCCTTTTTGTTGGCTAATCATAAAATCTATCCTATCACCCTGTTGCTAAAGAACCCATTAATCTTGGATTCTTTTTCTAGTGTAAATTCCTCTGTTTAGTAATTAGTACTATTAGTCATCTATGAATTATAGTACTATCCCATAGGACAAAATGCTATTGAAATTTCGTGTCCTAATTAAATTTATTGTTTCTATTTACTATAACATATTTTCTACATTTTTTTTCATAAATCCTCTTTAACAACTAATACCATATGCTCGGATAGGTTAACATATTGTTAAAAATCCCGTAAAGCTTCAGGCTCTACGGGATTTTATGGCGTTAAAGTACAGAGTAACGAAAATCATTATTATGCTACTCAGACCTTATCTCCCCTAAAACGACGTCAACGGTATTGGTCTGTCCATCGCGGAAAAACGATATTTTTATCTTATCTCCAGGTTTATATTTAAATAACTGGTGCGTTAATTCCAGAGAATTTGTTATGTCAACACCATTAACGGCAGTGACAATATCCCCTGCTTTGATACCCGCTTTCTCAGCTGCTCCGCCGAATTCTACTTTTGAGATATAGCAGCCAGCTGGCCAGCCCTTGTAGCTGGCATATTCCTCGGTATAACGATCATCAATATTGACCTGCAGGGCAGGATGACTGACATACCCTTTTTCAATGATTTGTTTAATGACAGGAAGCGCATCCGTTATCGGGATTGCAAATCCCATGCCCTCGAAACCGGGTGCATCTTTCTTCGCTGAATTGATGCCGATAACCTGACCACTATAATTAACGAGTGGCCCCCCACTATTCCCAGGATTAATAGCTGCATCGGTCTGAATCAGGTTAAAGCTTGCCTCACCTTGCAGCATTAAAAACCTGTCTGTAGCTGAAACCACACCAGTCGTAACTGTACGAGCAAATTCCCTGCCACCTGGATTTCCGATGGCAACCACAGGCTCACCAACTCTAAGCGCATTGGAATCACCGAGTTGAGCAGCTTTAAGATCTTTCGTATCACTGATCTTAACCACAGCCAAATCAGTCCGGTCGTCTCCGCCAACGAGAGTTCCAGCGACATCCCGACCATCAGCCAGAGAAATCATAATCTTCTCTGCACCCTCAATAACGTGATTATTGGTTACAATATAACCGTTTTTCTCATCAATAATAAAACCTGAGCCACTACCCACTTCGGTCATTCCACCAGCACCGAATATACTGCCCCTGTATTGAAAATTGGCTACACCCACAACTGCAGGACCGAGTGTACTGGCGATGTTGACAACAGGGGATTCTCCCGCTGCGCCATTACCATTGAGTGGCGGAATCTCACCCTGGTGAAGAACAACTTTATTACCGCCTGGCAGAACATCTCCTTGTGGATAGACGGCAGGTATCAGCACCACTGCGATTAAACCACCTAAAATAGCACTGACAATGGAAAGGAGAACGGTTGAAAGTATCTTTGGTCTTCTTTCATGTTGATAATCTCGGTAATAATCCATATCAAAATACCTCCTTCACATATTATTCTTCCAGAATAACGAGTTCATGCGGTGTATGTCTTGGTGCTACTCTCATTTTTAACCGACTGCATCTTTTTTTGACACTGGAATCTTTCAATATCTTCAAAACAGTGGAAAGAGCTATTTCCGGTGTGTTGTTCTCTTCACTCAAATGGGCAAGCACCACTTTCTGAGTATTCTCCATCAGCCATTCCCGCAATGCTTCTGCTAATTGTAAATTGCTTAGATGTCCACGATTGCTATCAATTCTTTTCTTTAGATACCAAGGATACCTGCCTTGCCATAACCTTTGCTGGTCATGATTAGCTTCTACGATATAGGCATCACAGCCCCGCAACTCCCGATGCATGTTTTCAGTGATCATACCACTATCCGTGGCAATACCCAGTATATGTTGTTTGCCAACAATTTTGAGTCCATAACTCTCCCGACTATCGTGAGAAGTCGGTACTAACCGGATTCTCATCCCTGCTAATTCAATTTCATTTTTTATAATAATCTTCTGTTCAGGGTTAATTTTACCTAGGCTCTCTCCCATCTCTTGCCAGAGGCCATCTGTGGCATAGACAGGTATTTTAAGCTTTCTTGCCAGGGCACCAACCCCACGGATATGATCACCATGTTCATGTGTAATGATAACCCCTTCCAGTTGAAGCTCGGAGGTATTGATCATATGAAGATTATCGACGAGCCTTTTAACTGTTATTCCACAATCCACTAAGAAACTTCTGTTATCTTCCCCCACTAATATGGCATTACCCGAACTTCCACTCGCCAGAGTTGCAAAATGCATCCTTTCACCTTCCTGAATACTTGCCATTCTTTACTTATTTATCCGTCTTAGCGTTAGGATCGATGTTCATACCTTGAGCACGATTAATCATTTCATCTAGGCTTTTGCTAATTTGTTCATCTGATGTCAGTGCCTTAGCTTTTTGCCACATCTCCTCCGCCTGTTTTGGATCTTCTTTTTCATAGAAGAGATATACACCATATCCATATAAGGCTTCTACATTTTGGGGTTCACTTTTGATAAGATTTAAATAAGTCTTTTCGGCCAGTTCCCCATCTCCATAAAGAAAAGCAGAAGTGGCAAGCTTCAGTCTGACTTGATTGTCTTCCTTAACGGTGAGGACATCTTGATAGATTTCGATCGCTTTTTGCAAGTCTTCGTGGTATTCGTTCATATTTAACTGTCCGGTAACTCTTGATTTATCGTAATAGGCATTACCAAGGGCTATCTTGGTTTCGATATCGTGCGGACTTTCTTCTAACTTTTTACTGAGAGTTGCTGCAGTTTCCTTCCGCTGTTGATATTCTCTTTCCAACACAGCCCTGCTCTCATCCAGACCCGATTGCGGATCTGACGGGAAAATCGCCACAAACGACGATCCAATAAGCGTAATACAAATAACAGCAATAATGATACCTACTGTAATTTTTTGCGTCCTCTTCTGCACTTTTTTCCTCCTATGCAATCCATTAATCCAATTCCCATTTCCTAATTTGACAAAATGTATCGTAGTAGGCTGTGCTTTCACCCATTAAGCACATCTTACCTGTTGTAAGGCAATTGACACCTAAGTATTGCTCCGTGGTCCCTTCCGGGATCACAATGACTTGTTTATGCACTTCTTCAGAAATATATGCTGTAGCAATAATTTGCCCTGATTCACTTTCCACAATAACCCTATCACCTTGCTGAATATCGTGCAATGCCGCTGTTTCGGGATGAAGAAAAACCATAAAGCCCTCTTCAGTTTGAAACTGAGAATGCATTGCCATGTCAGGATGAGGGGTTATCAGGATATAATTATACGCTGATGTTACATTGTTGTCCTTTACTATTATTGGGCGATAGTCATCAAGATAGATAACATTCTCAGTATTGGTTTTACGCGTCTCCTTATCATTGGTTAAAGCCCGAGGATTGTTTTCTTTGATCAGCTTATTAAGAGCCATCATTTCAAAAAATTTTTCTGCTGGACTGCTATTAACTTCATTAGTCAATAATAATTCGTCCTTCGTTAATAACTCTGCCTTGCCACTTGGTGTCAAAAACTTTTTATCTTCCCAGGCTGTTTGGGGGATATAGGGTGCCCTGATCGACCCCTTTTTTAAATCCTCCAGAGTTATTCCTACTTTTCGTAATGGCTCAATGATATAGTTGATCCATTCAGTGGGAGTGTAAGGAAAGAACTCCCCTATCCCTAACCTCTGAGCCAATTCGGTAAAGATCATTGGCTCTGGTTTTGCTTCACCTTGAGGTTCTATAGCCTGTTGGGCGTAGTTTATCCGATTACTCCATGAGGTCGCAACAATATCTTCTTCTTCAAAGATCGTTGTAATTGGCAGTATTAGATCTGACATAAATGCTGTCTGACTCATCCACATATCTAAGGTTATTTTAAAAGGTATGTTATGCCAAAGTTCCCGCCACTTGATGGAGTCTGGCTCCGAAACCATAGGGTTGTTACGGGTAACGAAGGCTAATTGAATCTTTGGTTCTATGTCATCTTTCAGCAGTTCATACGCTATGGTTGCGTGGGGGAAAGTACGCGTTGTATACATCTCTTGAGGTAAAAGAACGGTGTTAAGATTATCCTGATGATACTGATGGGCATAAAAAACTCCTGCTCCTTGGGTGCCAATATTCCCACTGATAATTCCCAAGGCATCAATAGCTCTGATCGTATTAAATCCATTGATATAACGTTGTAACCCATACCCCAGATAAAACATAACCGGACGGTTCTGGGTTACCCTTCTTGCTATTCTTTCAATGTTTTCTTCAGAAACACCAGTTATGGCGGAAACTATTGATGGTGGATAGTCTTTAATTAACGCTGCATAGGGACCGAAATGAGCAGCATGATCTTTAACGAAATCAAAATCCATCCATCTTTCTCTCAGAATGACATGGGAAATTCCTAAGGCTAAAACACCATCTGTGCCTGGATTAACTTGAATGAATTCATTGGCAAAAGCAGAGCTTTTAACTTTTAACGGATTGATTACCATAATATAGGTTCCGTTTTCAGATGCTTGACGTAATAAGGGAATAAGATGTTTATTGGTGACAGCCGGATCTCTTCCCCATAAAATAATGGTCTTAGAATGGAGAAGTTCCTCCCAGTCACTGCTATAGACTGCCCCAAAATCTTTTTTCTGAGCTTCGATTCCTGCCCCCCAACACATGCTTCCCCTGGGCTCAGTCACTCCTCCGAGAGCCTGGAAGAATCGTTGGTCTAATCGTCTGAGCATTCCATTATGGCCATAGTCGAACATATGAAGTATTGCTTTGGGCCCAGCCGATTGGATTGTTTGTCTTATCTTTTCCTCAATAATAGTGTAAGCGTCATCCCAACTGACTCTATGCCATTGTTGATTCTTTTTCAGCAGAGGGTATTTCAGGCGATCCGGAGAATGAACCATGTCTGCAAGTGCTCTGCCCTTAGGGCAAATGAAACCCCTTACACCCATTGTCTGCATATCCCCGTGTACTTTGATTTTGTCTCCCAAGACTTCTACCAGGAAATTGCAGCAGTCCGGACAGTTTAAAGGACAAACCGAACGAACGGTTGTCATAAGACCCCTCCTTACATGAATCTATTTTAGAATGCTTACTTTAACGTTAGCTTAGAACTAAATCGGTTATTATCATTTTGACTTGGCCCTCTGGGCTTCTTTTATTTTAAGATAATAGGCTACTTCCAATCGTTTCTTCTGAAGTTCACATCCATATTGGTATACTTTTGTCAATTCTCCAGTTGCAGCTACATTAGCGGCATGACAGCCTCCACTGCAAGAAAAGCGGGCCCAACAGTTACAACATTCTGCTTTGGCGTAAACATGGGCTTTACGGAAAGCGTCAATCAATTCCTGTCGCAACCCTTGATCATCTTCATAAAGGGAACCCAACTTATACTCCGTCTGCCCTACAAATTGGTGACAAGGGTAGATGTCTCCTTCCGGAGATACAGCGACGTATTCATGACCTGCTCCACAGCCGGAAAGCCTTTTAGGCAGACAGGGTCCATCATCAAGTCCCGCATTAAAATGGAAGAAGCTAAATTCCTTGCCATTCTGGATGTACTCTAGTACTTTTTCTCCCAAAATATCATAGCTGTTCATAATTTCCGGAAGATCTTCCTCCTGCAAGGCATATTCTTCCTGAGAAAGAGCAACGACTGGTTCAACGGATATTCGATCAATGCCTAAATCAGCCATATGCAGTACATCGTTATAGAAGTCCTTATTATATCGCGTATAGGTACCCCTGACATAGTAATATTTCCCAACAGCATAGCGGGAAGTACCTGGTCTTTTCTGAATAAAACTTAAGATTTGAGGCATAATCCGATCATAACTTCCCTTGCCATTGGCGTATGGCCTCATCTTATCATTGACTTCTTTCCGTCCGTCCAGACTTAAAACAACGCTGACACCCTCTCTTTCTAAATAATCAACAACAGATTCATCCAGTAAAACAGCATTGGTCGTTAAGGTAAATCTGATACTTTTACCTGCTTTAGCAGCTGCTTTTTTCCCATAGGCCACTAAATCCTTAACCACCTGCAGATTCATCAGAGGTTCGCCTCCAAAAAAGTCAACCTCACAGTGCGGTCTGTTTCCGCTGTGTTGCAGAAGAAAGTCCAGGGCCAGTTTGCCGGTCTCAAACGTCATCAATTCTCTGTTGCCGCCAAAAGGACCTGTTCCAGCAAAACAATACTGGCATCGCAAATTACAGTCATGGGCAACATGTAAGCACATCGCCTTGATAATGGGCTGAGATGGGTAGATTGGTTCTATCTGCTCTGCCTCACGCGAGAAGAGGAGGTTTTCCCTTTGTAAGTGCGCCAGCTCATTCAGGATTTCATTACGCTCTTCTTCAGATAAAAAGCTCCCTGATTGTTGGATAATCGTTTGAGCAGACTCATTGTTACTGAGTAATTTCTCTTGAGCCTCAATCATATTCCTGATGAACTGATAGGTTTTTTCATCAATAACATGCAGAGACCCTGAATTAACGTCATAAGCAATATAAAGATTCCCTTGCTGATATGCATGTACGTTTTTAGCAATAGGATAGTTATCAATCTTCAGCATATTATCCTCTTTCACTCTTTTTTAAGCTAAATATTATTATACCTTAGTATCTGATTGATGTGAAACCAAATATAATCATGCCTCTGTGACAAAATAGTCACAGAGAATAAGAACATCTCAAATTAAAAAGGACCTTGTTTTTCAACAGGTCCTAGTTATGTTTTATAAGCAGGGTTTTATTTTTCGCAGACTTGATTGCCTACTGTGCAAGAAGTCTTACAGGCAGATTGACAAGATGTTTGACAATTTCCACAACCACCGGTTTTGACGGTTGAACTTAAATTTCCTTTGATAACGGTTTGAATATGTTTAGCCATGTTTATCCTCCTTATTTTTCTTTCGGCTGACTAAATAGATAAATTATTTTATTCTCCTTAGAGTAGCCAGTTATATCAGCATTGACAGAAGGGACTTGCGGTTTACTCACGAAAGCATACCACAGTTTTAATTGTTCTGTATCGGCCATTTTTATCTTACCGTTCACATTTTCACCATCTGGGGTAGTAACAGTTATCTTCTCTATATCCTTATTGATAACTTTTCCATAATATACTGAATACAGTGTTTTTCCTTTTTCACCCAGATCAGCATATCTCCATTGTAAGCCATCAGGATAGGTTACGAGTTTGCCAACTCCGCTTCCAATCCAATCCCAGCCAAACTTATTCTTGGTAAATATACCAGCACTTAATTCATCTTTATACGTATAAAAAACGATCCCTGAATTATCACTCACTTGCTCAATATGTACAACCGTATAACCCTTAGGGATCAAAGGTTTAGCTTTGGCTACAGCTTCTTCCAAGGAATTACATCCAGCTAAACTCAGCAGTACAACCAAGACCATGAAGAAAGAAATAATATTCCTCGTTCGTCTTCTTTGGTACATTTGGTTGCTTGAGTCTGACAACATACCCTTTGTTCAACTCCTTCCAGTCCCTTATGGACCACAAAAAGATCATAGTCTTATTTGTGTTTAGTATTTATTATTTAAAGTCCTGCGATAAAAAAGCCAGTTTAGAACTGGCCTCCTATGACTCAAATTGGAGCGGAAGACGGGATTCGAACCCGCGACCCTCGGCTTGGGAAGCCAATGCTCTACCACTGAGCCACTTCCGCCTATTGTTTTTTAAGGGTAACATTAATTATATTGATTTAGTGCTTATTAGTCAAGTGTGCATTTCTTCTACAAAACAAAACTCCTGAAACAATTCAGGAGCATATAATCGTATATGGTGCCTCAGGACGGAATCGAACCGCCGACACGAGGATTTTCAGTCCTCTGCTCTACCAACTGAGCTACCGAGGCGTGGATTGGTGACCCCTACGGGATTCGAACCCGTGTTACCGCCGTGAAAGGGCGGTGTCTTAGACCGCTTGACCAAGGGGCCGTAAATTGGTGAGCCATCCGCGACTCGAACGCGGGACACCCTGATTAAAAGTCAGGTGCTCTACCGACTGAGCTAATGGCCCACGCCACGATTCAGAATTTTACACGATTCAACAGTAACTGTCAAGAAGATTCTTAAATATTATTTTTGTTATGAAAACCAAACCTTAGGGAGGGCACAGCAAAATAGACCGTCCA